>JADGEP010000532.1 GCA_016744275.1 Candidatus Krumholzibacteriia bacterium
CGCTCTGGCGATGTGGGTCTTTTTCGCCATCGCAGTGGGCGGCAGCCTGACGACATACCTGTCCGATGGCGACTTCAGTCCCCTGGACAACATCCTCAATTCGGCTGATTTGTTTTTGTGCACCTATGTGGCGGTGATCATCTATTGGTTCGGGGACAAGAGCGCCCGGTTTTCGGCATTTGACCTGGGATGCCTGGCTGGAGTGCTGGTGATTCTGGGCTTTTGGTTCTTCACCCGACAGCACGCCACGGCCCACGGCTTGATCCAGCTGATTCTGGTGATCGCCTATTTCCCCGTCATCAAGCGGTTGTGGCATTCGTCGAAGAATACGGAGTCATTTGCGGTGTGGATTGGTTTGATGCTGGCGCCGGTTTTCTCGTTGATGTCCAGCAAGGGCACCCTGGCAACGGTTTACGCCTGCCGGTCCATCGTCTCGACGGTTCTGCTGATGATTCTGATGCACCGTGCCGGCAGGCGCGGCCGAAGCAACCAGATCCAACGGACCAAATATTAGTCGAGAACTTCTTCGGCACTTTCCACGGCGATCTCATCATCGGCCACCAGGGCCGTTGCCCGCCGACGCCCCAGAGATGCCAGGGCCGCAAAACCGTCTTCCGAAAGTGCCGCCAAGGTCGGCAACAAGACGGAGGTCAGGAAGGTGCTGACCACCAATCCGCCCATGATCACCAAGGCCATCGAGTAATAGTACACGCCGCCCAAAGAAGGCTTTTGCACCACGATAGGCACCAGGCCGATCAGGGTCGTGACGGCCGTCATCAGAATGGGCCGCAGCCGTTCGCGGCCACCGCGCAGCATGGCTTCGGTGCGGTCCATGCCCTGGCGCCGATACTGGTTGATGTGCTCCAGCATTACGATGCCATTGTTGACCACAATCCCGATGAGCAGCAGCAGGCCGATGGCCGCCGGTTGGTCAAATCCGGTGCCGGTCAGGTACAAGGTCCAGGCCGCACCGGCCAGGGCAAAAGGCAAGGCGACCATCAGCGCCAAAGCCTGGCGCACCGATTCGAACAAGCCCGCCATCACCGCAAATACCAGCAACAGGGCCAACATCAAGTTGGTCAAAAATTCCTGGGACTGTTCCTGGCGCTCTTCCTGCCAACGACCAAATGTCCACGAATAGCCGTAGGGAAACTCCATCTCATTCATCACTGCGGTCACCGCCGGGATGTAGTCTTCCCGCGTGCCCGAACTGTAGCGCGCGTTGACCCACATGCTGGTCAACCGGTTGTCGCGCTGGATGTGCTCCCGCCCCGCGCGTTCATTTACCCGCGCCACCGAAGCGAGCGGAACTTTTTCGCCCGTCGAAGTCCTCAACGGCAGGTTCTGCAACTGGTCCAGGCTCTCGTTTTCCGATTCGTCCAGGGTCATGCGCATTTCGCGTTCGCCGTCTTCGGTGCGGAAACGGCGCAGGCGCTGGCCACGGTAGGTCAGGCCCACCACCTGAGCCACCTGGTTGGCCGAAACATCATAGCGCGCGGCCAGATCACGATCCGGCTCGATGTGCAATTCGGTCTGGGCCTCGTTGTGGCGCGAATCCACGTCCATCAGGCCGGGGATCGTCCGCATCCGCTCCATGGCTTCTTCGGACAAACGCATCAGCACTTCGGTATCGTCGCCAACCAGTTGAAAGGCCACCCGATTGGCCCCACGGTGTCGGCGCCAACCCTGGCTATTTTCCTGCACACTGAGCGTGACACCGGGAATTTCAGGGATCAAGCCGCGCAAGGTGTTGCGCACCGCGTTGATGTTTTCCTCGTCGGCCTTGCCTTCGGTCAGGTAGATGCGCGTCAGGGCGAAGCGGTCATTCCAGAAGCTGTAGATGGAGCGGGCCATGAGTTCTTCGCGATGAGGCTCCAGGGCCTGCTCTACCTGAGTGACAAGATTTTCGCGGCCCTCGAGGTTCATCTTGTCCTTGATGTCGTACCGCAACTGGACAAAGAGTTCGCTCTGGCTGGTGTCGAAATTCATGTCCACGTGCTGCATCGGGAAATACGCCGAGGCCACCACCACCAGGCCCACGATCACGGCGACCCAGCGGCGTTGCAGGTTCCAACTCAACACCCGCAGGTATTTTTCTTCCAGGGCAATCATCATTTTGCCGCGGGCCCGGGGTTCGGATTTGATGTACCACGAAGTCGCCAATGGAATCAGAGTCTGGCTGATAAAAAGG
>JADGEP010000533.1 GCA_016744275.1 Candidatus Krumholzibacteriia bacterium
GGTTACTGGCGGCGTCCTGTGGTGCTCGATCTGGTACGCGACCCAGACGTCGATCGTGCACGGCGGCTGGCAGCTCGGGGACGCGCTCTCCGATTGCGCCGCGAGCTGGGACGCCTTTGGACGAGCGCGGCCCGACGGCGAACTGACCCAGTGGAACTCTCCCGGTCGCGGGATGCCCGAGGCCGGCGTGCTCAGTCTGTTGTTGGCCACACCAAAGTAATAGCGCTTCACCCGCCGCAGATCCGGGCGCCCCACAACCCGCACATTGTAGACGTCGCCGGTGCGCACATCAGTGATCGTATCGTGCACAACGCCGTCGAGGTCTACGGTGCCGTTTTTCGCATTGGATAGCTCGGCAATGTTCAGATTCATGTGGTGCCAACCGGTCTTCTGGGCCGAATCTGCGAACCTGTAATTGACCTCGTAATAGTTCAGCGTATCGGAGCCGACACGGAAAAACAAATCCAGGTCGGCGTTGGTGTGGGACGTATTGTTCCAATACCAGCTGATGTCGCGGTAGGTCGTGTAGTCGTCGCCCTGGGAAGAGACCTGCTTGCTGGCCCGCATCATGTGCCCCTGTTCCAGATTCTGGAAATTCAGAACCAGGGACTGCTCTTTTTCAGGGATGTTGTTGATCTCTTCGATCGTGAACGGCGGCCGATAATCCGGATTCTCTTTGTTATTCACTTCGCCCAGGAAAAACTCTTCGCCCGGCAAACGTTCGCCTGAACCGAGCAAGTCTTCGCCATCGATTCGGCGCACGCCTTCCCGCTCCCAACGGCTGCCCAGGAAGCGGAACTCGGACAATTGCAGATGCACTTCATTGGGCGCCCCAATATCCTCATCTTCATACCAGATGCGCGCATGGGTGATGGCCTTGATGTTGGCCGACGTGCCCCGCGAAACCGAATCAACTGCGGCTATGGGAATGCGGTACTTGCGCCAGGAAATGTTCTCCGCCACCAGGTCCGAAACATCCGAATAGTCTTGGACGACATCCACCAATGCTTCCGTGGTCGCCAGGTCAATGGTCGCGGTAAAATAGCCATTGTCCTTGTCCAATTGGGTATTCCCGTTCAGATCCTCGTCATCCTCGCGATTGTTGCGGGCGGTGCCGTTGATGAAGGGATAGGGCGAGTCACCATTGATCTCAAAATCCGCTTCGAACCGCTGGGGGCCAGACTCACCTCGGCCGTCCAGGCCCGTGTCTTCGTCAAAAATCCACACCCCGTCCGAATTCAAATCTTCTTTCTGATGCGTCAACGTATCAAGGGTCGCATCGGCATTCACGGGCCAGAAACCGTCTTCGCTGATGTAACCAAAATCAATGTGCAGCTTCCCCCGGCGCAGAAGGGGCTCGGGTTGCATATCGTTGACCCAGATCTCAATGAACTGCGACTTGGAAAGATCCAAGCCGGTGCGACTGATGCCGCGCATGATGCCGCCCCAACTGTCGTCTTCCCAACCGGAATCCGAGCGCAGGTACATGTCCATGGTGGGTTGGGTTTCGTCTCGTTCTTGATTGACCAGGTCCGGATTCAGGTGCCGACGCAGGGACCGTTCCTTGGGCAGGAACCAACGCACATTCTCCACCCGTTTGGCGGCGTAGAAGTTGCGGCTATCGCCCGAAGATGAACCCAAAAACGGCGGGCTGGACCAGGACCAGGCGATGCGGCTGAGGCTGATGACATCCGAGGCATCCACACCCTCAAAATCTTCCAGAAAAACGCGCCCCTTGGTATTGGGGTTGGGCAGGCTGAGTGCCATTTCTCCACTGAATTGGATGCTCGATTCGCGTTCGGTATTGTGCCGGGCCAGGAAATTCGCCACGTGGGTCAGGAAGTACGGACGCATGGTGTGCTGCAGGTTCAGGTTTCCCACCAGATTTTTACTCGGCTCTTCGCCCAGCTTTGCTTTTTCTCCGACGATGGCTTCCGTCTGGTACAACCAGGTGGTTGCCATTTTGCTGTCGCGGCCCAGATCGTAGCCCACGTTGAGGCCCATCAGGCTGGTATTGCCGCCGCCGAAGAAGGGCGAGAAGGAGTAGGTAACGCCAACTTTGCTATCGGGCGTGAGGTTGGCCGCCTCGCCTTTCAGGGTCAGCTCGCCAAAGAGGTAGTCGATTTCATAGCCCACGCCGTTGACCAGGGTGCGGCCATCGATGGTCACAACTTCAGAGCCTTCTTCGATA
>JADGEP010000534.1 GCA_016744275.1 Candidatus Krumholzibacteriia bacterium
GACCCTTCGGTGGTCGTGGCCATCATCGACAGTGGCGTGGATATCTATCACGAAGACCTGAACTGCATGGCCGGATACGACTTCGGCAACAATGATACCAACCCCATGGATGATAGCAGCAGCGCCGGCCACGGCACCTGCTGTGCGGGCGTCACCGCCGCGGTGGCCAACAACGGCACGGGCATCGTCGGCATCGCTGGCAATTGCACGATCATGCCTTTGAAAGTTGCTGACCGTCGGGGCAGCATGAGCTTCACTTCGATCACCAACGCCATCTACTACGCGGCCGACAACGGCGCTGATGTGATCAGCATGAGCCTCGGGGCGGCCATTAGCACTGACGCGGCGACAGACGCAGCCCTGCTGTACGCCCACAATGCCGGATGCACCATCTTGGCGGCGACGGGCAACGAGAACTTCAACGTCATCAGCTATCCGGCCATCAATGAATACGTGATCGGTGTGGGCGCAGCCTCGCCCTGTGGTGACCGCAAGCGTTCCAGCAGCCTGTCAACGGAGTTGAACGCCGGCGTGACCGCCGATCCCAACGGCTACACCTGCGATGGCGAGCGCTGGTGGGGCTCGAACTACGGTTCGACCACCCAGGATGATCGCGGCGCCGTGGACGTCATCGCGCCGACCATCGTGCCGACGACCGACATCTCTGGTTCCGCGGGTTATGACGCGGGCAACTACGACATGTTCTTTAATGGCACCTCCTGCTCCACACCTTATGCCGCTGGCGTCTGCGCCCTGATCAAGTCGGCCTTCCCGGATTACACGCCGGACCAGGTGCGCGCGCAGTTGGTGGCCACGGCTCAGGATATCGTCAATGTGGAATCAGGCTCGGGTTGGGATCGTTACTCGGGCTACGGTATGGTCGACGCGGCTGCAGCCGTGGCTGGCGGCGGCGGCCCGGTGGAGAATCCTCCGGTAGCTGCTTTTGCCGGATCGCCCACCAGTGGTGATCTGCCTCTCGTCGTCGCGTTTGCCGACCAATCGAGCAACGCGCCAACAGCCTGGAGCTGGACCTTCGGCGATGGCGGCACCTCGACCGCGCAAAACCCGGACCACACCTACAACGCGGTTGGTGTTTACACCGTTTCGTTGACCGTGACCAACACCTTCGGCAGCGATTCCGAAACGAAGACAAACTACATCACGGTGACCGAGCCCACCGTCGGTGGCGACAACATGCATGTCGCGGACATGAATGTGTACAAGGTGCAGAGCGGCCGGAAATACTATGGCCGTTGCGACGTGACCGTTGTCGATGATGGCGGGGCTCCGGTCGCGGGCGCCACCGTTTCGGCCAGTTACACCGGTGACATCTCGGGCACGGCTTCGGGCGTGACGGGAACCGACGGCATGGTGACGCTTTCGACTTCAAAGAAAGCCTACGCCAATACGCCGTTCTGTTTCACGGTCACCAACGTGACTCACGCCTCGCTGACGTACGATGCGGCTGCCAATTTGGTGACCCAGTCCTGCGAGGGTGGGGATGTCTATGGGGCGAACAATGGCCGCGTCACGACCGCGACGGCCTTGGGTCAGAATCATCCCAACCCGTTCAACCCCATGACGGAGATCTCGTTCAGTCTCGCGGCCGAAGGAGAAGTGCGTCTGGCGATATACAATGTGAAGGGCGAACTGGTCAAATCCCTGGCCAGCGGCACCTATGGTGCCGGCCCGCATGCATTCACGTGGAATGCGGAAAACTCTCCCAGCGGCGTGTATTTCTATCGGCTCGAGGCGCCTGGCTTCACCGAAACGCGTAAGATGATCATGCTCAAGTAGTTGCGCTGCTTACGCTGTGGGGCGGCCTCGGGCCGCCCCATTTTTTTTATCTGCAGACTGAAGTGGCCTCTCGCGCCCCGGAATAGCCCGATCTCGGTTTCGTTTCGCCGCTCCAGGGGTTATGATTGCGGGACCACGATCCAGGCCCGATGACTCGTTTTCCGGAGCAGACCATGGAAGCCAATGTGCAGCATTTGATCGAGACGATCCGCGACGCGATTATCGGGGATGACCGTGCTTTGAATGGCCCCTACGGCTACCGCCGGATGACCTATGCCGACTACACCGCCAGCGGGCGCTCTCTTGAATTCATCGAGAATTATATCACCGAAGAAGTGCTGCCGCTCTACGCGAATACCCATACCGAGACGTCGCGCACCGGCCTG
>JADGEP010000535.1 GCA_016744275.1 Candidatus Krumholzibacteriia bacterium
CACTTGAGCAGGTCCACCTTGTCGGTATCCAGCACGGGTATCACCAGATGAGGCACGCCGGTATTGCAGGCACAGTGGTGATCCCAGGGGCTGTCCGGCAGGGTCACATCCAGGTCCAGGTTCGTCCAACCGGTGAGGCTGACGGTGATGTCTTCCGGGCCATGAACGGCCCCGGTGAGCTCGCCAGCCAAGGTGTCGAACCGGCAACGGTCTGCCACCAGATTTCGGGCGTGGGCAAAAGCGACGCTGCAGCGAGCGCCATTGCCACACATCTCGACCTCGCCGCCATCGGCATTAAAATAGGTCATCCGAAAGTCGGTGACGCCATCACGCCCCGGGCCGATGATGATCAAGCCGTCGGCCCCCACGCCGAGGCGGCGGTCGCAGATGAATGCGACGACCTCCTTGGTCAGGACCAGCCCGTCGGGCATTTCTCTCTGGTCCAGGAATACAAAATCATTGCCGGCGCCGTGCATCTTGGTGAAGGTGAGGGTGCTCATTCCTGATCCTGTTCATTGTCGGCAGATTCGCTGCCGGATGAGTCCAAGCTGTCGGCGATGACGGCGCTCAGGCTGTCGGACAACGCGGGATTGTCGAGCACCTCAGGTTCGGGCGGCGGTGCCATCCAGGGAGTAATCGTATAGGCCGCCAGGGGCAAGGTCACTGGCGTGTCCAACCCGGGTTCGACCAAAATGTCTTCCACCAACAGCCACGGTTCCAGGAAGTGGGTCGTCACGCTGTCTTCGCCAACATAGCGCAGGGAATCGGGGACCGTGCCCAACAGGCTGTCCGGCACACCGCTGAACAACGAATCGCCGTCCACATCCATGAAAACCACCAGCCGATTATTGCCCGCTGCAACTTCACCCAATGGGCTCTCGAGGGTGTCGTCCAAGGCGCCAAAATTCGCGCGGTCCAGACTGACGGGCACCCATCCCGTATCATCTTCGGTGATGCTCATGGTCCAGGCCATGACAGGGCCTGCAAAACCCGGTCTGGTGAACGGTGCGATCAACATGCGTCCAGGTGTGCTTCGCGGATAAAGAGTCGTCACTCCAGCCACGGTTTCTTCCACGTGAATGGCGAGGCTCAAGGTGTCCGGCAACAGGCGTTGGGCTTCGTTGTCACCTGGCCGCAGGTCGCCATTGGCATCGGCAAAAGCCCGCAGCAACCACGGTCCACCTGGCACCGGCAACCAGTCAAAAGTGTAGGCGCCGGTTTTATCGGTCACGGTGCGGCGCAAGATGTCCTGCTCAAAAAATTCCAGGGTATCGGGCGGCACATTGTAGAGCTCGACCACGCCGGTGGTGACGGCGCTGTCGGCCATGACCAATACGCCGCTGATACGGCCCGTGGGAATAATGCCCCCTGTGGAAATCGGATAGCGGCGGCTGTGGCGGTTGGCCACTTTGTGGGCATCACGCATGCCTCCGGCGACTTCCACCACGATGACGGTGTCGCGTGGCATGGGCACTTCCAGCACAATTTCCGCCCGAGTGGCGCTGTGCCATTTAGTCTGCCGGATGGTTTGCTCAGGGAAAAAATGCAGCCATCCAGCGGCCGAGACTCGGTCCATCTTTTCCGAAAAAGTCAGCTCTACGACTTCGACAACATTGAGATCCACACTGGCCGAGTCGGGCACCATCGACACCATATGAGGCCGAATGGAATCGACCGGACCGCCGGGAGGCGGTTCGACCACGGCGCAGGCAGCGACCATCAACCAGAACAGGCCCACGAGGGCCAGCCCAGCGGCGACCCGGAACGAGATCCGGGCGCCACCGGTTGGCTTGGTGTCATTATTCCTGGCGTCAATTCTCATGTCATCACGTGTGCGGATACTGTCCTCCTGATTGACGGGCCGCATGCGGATTCGAGTTCCAGCGTTTGCAAAGACGTCTACTTGATGAGGCTGGCCAAGATCGCCCTTTGGGCGTGCATCCGGTTTTCAGCTTCATCAAAGACCACCGAGTGCGGGCCGTCCATCACTTCATCAGTGATTTCTTCGCCACGGTGGGCCGGCAGGCAATGCAGCACGATGTGCTCCTTGTCCGCGCCCGCCAACAAGCCGCTGGTGATCTGGAAGGGCGCAAAGTCCTTGCGACGCTTCACCGCTTCTTCTTCCTGCCCCATGCTGTAGAAGGCATCACTGTAGATGACGTGGGCGCCTTCCACCGCTTC
>JADGEP010000536.1 GCA_016744275.1 Candidatus Krumholzibacteriia bacterium
CGTAGATGGCCAGGCAGGCCAAGTCAACCGTAGCAAACACCGCCGGCCGGATATTTGAATCGCGAGGATGCGAGACTTTACGGAGCTGAGGAAAGGTCAGGCGAGAGCCTCGAGATATTTCTGAATTTCCCGGCCGATTTCCTTGCGGATACCGGTGCGATCGGCGGCCATGCGTTTCAGCTCCACTTTCGAAACATATTTCACATGGCAAAATTTGCGCAGGGTCTTGACCGAGACGTTGACCGGACTGCGCAGACACGCCATGGCCACGCCCTTGTTGGCAAATCCCGTGTGCAAAACACGGTCGTTGGCGATTGTGGCAATAATCTGGGGATTGCGCGTGCGGACCACGACCTCCTCCACCAGTCCCGGAATCGAAGTGATTTTTGGATTGCGCAGGAAGCCCAACAAAACACTCACCGATTGGATATTGGTCATCACCAGATGCTTCAAGGCCGAGGCGCCGAGATCGTCGACTTCCTCTTCCTCATAGTCTTCGTCCTCCAGCTTGGCCGCCATGGCCAGCCCCTGCTCCTGCAATGCCGCCAGGTCAGAGGTGTCCACTTTGCTGTGGGTTTCACGCCACGACCGCAAAGCCACTTCTTCTTTTTCGGTAAAATCCCGGGTGCTCTGCAGACCATCAATCAGCATCGGCAGGTTTTCATTGAGCTCGAGAATCAGCAACCCGGCCAACTGGGACATGCCCCGCAACTGGTGATCTTCGTCCTGCGGATCCGGCAAAATATTTTCTAGTGCCTCGGATAGTTCCTGCTCCACCGTAAAGACAACCTGGCCGTTTCCATAGTGCGACTGGGCCAGCACCGAAGCGGTGAACAGGTCCAGGCGCGAGTCGCGCACATCATCGCCCATCAACGCTTCGCTCAGATCGATGATTCTTTGCACGCCTTCGGCCAGGCGGGGAACCAGGATCGGACGGTCCGACAAGCCCTTGGCCAGGCGCGCCAAACCACCCAGGCTTTCGCGCTTGCCGAGGTCCCGTTGCAGGTGCCCCCAGTCCTTGTTCTCCAAGGTCTCTTTCCAACGCGGCAGTGGCTTGACGAAGGCCGAGTCGAAATCACCTTCGACGATCCATGAGGTCATCTGCCGCAGGTCCCGGATTTCACTGTCGGCGCGATTCAGCAGGGGCAAAACCCGCATCACGCTTTCGACGCGGTAGGGATTGATGTTGCCGGCCAAATGGCTGACACGCTCCTGCCAGGCATCCACCTCCATGCGCAACAATTCCGCCAACAGGCGGGTCTGATCTTTTTGATCGGCGAAGGCCTCGATGGCAACCTGCCCCAGCAGGTGACCAAACACCGTCCGCATCATGGGCCACGGGTGCTGATTTTCCGGGCGTTCATCCCGGGTCGCCGGCACGTTCAGTTTCAATTGTCGGCTCAATTGCAGGGTCGCCGATTCCAGTCGGGTCTGGCGTTTTAGCCAATCTGATTGCACCGGCCCCAGATCCGCATCCGAGTCGGCCAGACGGGCCCGATACCTGCGGCTGGAATGCAGCCCCTTGACCACCGGCAAAAGCCGGTCACCTGGGGTGGAAACATTCAAGAATGCCGCCAACAGTCGTGCGCCCGCCGGATTTCCCGTCGACGCCAAAAACTGGATGCCACCCAGATAATCCAGGGCAATGTCCTGCCCCGACATCTTGCGCAGGCGCTCGAACAATTCGGCCGTCAGGAAGGACAACTCGTTATTGGTCATCGCCAGATGGGTGAGATCTTGCAGGACAAAGTCCGCCGGGCAGGCGTCTCCAGTGGCCAGGTTCTCCGCCAGCAATTCTGAGTGGTCCAAGCCCGTCAGCAAGGTCTTCCTCCGCCCGCGGCTTTTTGCCGGGGCTGCATCACGTGTGGTCAGCAGTCGGGGCCCAGTGGCCCGATGTCGTGGTCCTTCAACCTTATATCGTCCCCACGGGCGCCCAGTTGACCAGTTTCCGTCACCAATTCCACACGGCCTGCATCCAGCCGAAAATCGCATCGGGCTCTCCCGGACCAAAAGACACGTATTGCGGCCGTCGCCACGACATGGCGGCTTTAAATTGCCATGGTCCGCGCCACCACTCCAGGCCCACCAGGCGTTCATTCTGCCAATGCCCCCAATGCCGCGGCAGAACGTAGCCGCCAAAAGGCACCACGGCACTGACAAGGTCCACCG
>JADGEP010000537.1:0-442 GCA_016744275.1 Candidatus Krumholzibacteriia bacterium
GCCCAAGCCGCCGTTCAGCTTCAGGAGAATGCTCTTGCCCAGGGCTTCGGTCCCGATTTCTTCGTGTTCGGCAGTGATGTCCTCCATGCCCGGCAGCTGCGCCACCGGCCGGATGTCCGCCTCAGGAATCAGGCCCGTTTGGCCCGCCGCCAGTTGGTCGAAATAATGTTCAAAAGTGCGCACCACGATGTCGGGCAGGTCTGCGTCGCGCATGCGTTTGGCCACGGGGCCAAAGTTGGCAGCAGCGAAATTTCCGGACGGGTCAACCATGGGCATCTCCTGAGCTCGGGTATTGAGGACCGCCCCAGCATACCAAGGTCGCGGCGAAAATCCATGGTATATCGTCGTCCATGGTTTATCCTTGCAGCAACCCAAGCCATCGATCTCTACTCCAAGGGGAAGCCGCCCATGTCGCCTGCCGAAAAACTGACCGCTGTTGTTT
>JADGEP010000537.1:452-2167 GCA_016744275.1 Candidatus Krumholzibacteriia bacterium
GCCCTGGGCTGTCCCGCCGTGCTCGTCTTTCACGGTCAGGATACGGCCAAGGCAGCCATCGAAGTGAACAACACCGTGCGCGCCGCTTATCCCAACGCCGACGAAGTGCTGGTCGCCTCGGTGATCGACTTACGCCAGTTCCCGTCCATGTTTCACGGCATGGTCAAACCGGAACTGGAAAAGGCCTACCACAAGGCCGCCGGCAAATTGTCCGAGGACGCCGAAGCTGCTGATCTGATCGTGCTATTGCCCGACTGGAAAGGCGCCGCCCACGATGCCTGCGGCGTGCAGGGGTCGACCAAGGAAGCGGTGGTGGTCATCGCCAACGCCGACGGCAGCATCCTGGCTCAGGCCCAGGGTGACAAACTGGGCGAGGCTGCAGTCAGCGCCCTGCAAGGCCGATAACGCCATGGAATTGCTTTCCTACCAGGGATTCCATTTTTCGATGCAACGTTTCCCTCTCAAGAAAGAGGACCGTCTACGGGCCTGGGACGCCGCCGACGAGTATCTCTTGCGCCATCTCACCCAGGAAGAATTGCTGGCGCCGGACAGTCGCATCCTTTTGCTCAACGACGCTTTTGGCGCCCTGGCGGTTCCCCTGCACCGCAGGCAGCCGGTCTCCTGGGGCGATTCCCATCTGGCCCGATTGGCGCGCAAGTTCAACCTCTACCACAACGACATCGAAGGCCCCGAGCCGCCGTTTGTACCGGCGGATGAAGACCCCGTCGGCCCCTTTGATGTGGTCTTGATCAAACTGCCCAAGAACCTGGCCTTCTTCGAGGACCAACTACTACGATTGCGGCCACTTTTAGCCCCCGAGGCCCGCGTTGTGACCGGTGGCATGATCAAACACACGCCCAAGCGAGTCTACCAATTGCTGGAAACAATTCTCGGCACGACGGTCACGACCCAAGGCTGGAAAAAAGCGCGGTTGGCCTTGAGCGAACTGGATTCGAGGGAAGGTTTGCCGGCCTGTTTACCCCCGACCACTTTCACTTTGCCAGGCAGCAAGATGGAATTGTGCAGCCTGCCCAATGTGTTTTCACGGGAAAAACCCGACGTCGGCACGCGGTTGTTGTTGGACAACCTGCCGGCCACCGAGTCGGCTCTTTCGGCCATCGATTTGGGTTGCGGCAATGGCATCCTGGCGGTGGCTCTGAGCCAATCCTGCCCCCAGGCCCGCATTCTGGGTGTGGATGAATCTTACCAAGCGATCGCCAGCGCCAAGGCCAATGCGGTGGCTCTGGCATTGGCCGACGATCATCTCGAGTTCCGGGTTGGCGATGGCCTGACGGATGAACCGGGCGGCACCTGCGACCTGGTGATTTGCAACCCGCCTTTTCATCAGGGCATGACCACTGGCGACCTGGCTGCCTGGACAATGTTCGCCGAAGCCGAACGCGTATTGCGCCCCGGCGGCGAACTGAGGGTTGTGGGCAATCGTCATCTGGGTTATCACGCCAAATTGCAGCGGCTTTTTGACCAGGTGGAATTGCTCGCTTCAGACCCCAAGTTTGTGGTCTTGAGCGCCATCAAGAATTCCAACGTGCGCTGAATTTGGGCAGCGCCAAAAGAATCGCCATACCCACCGGCAGCGAGATCCAGGGCGAGACGCCCAATCCGGCCGGGATAAATCCCACCACCACAGCGACCAGGGCAGCCACCAACGCATAGGGAATTTGAGTGCGCACGTGGTCGTGAGGTTCCACTCCACA
>JADGEP010000538.1 GCA_016744275.1 Candidatus Krumholzibacteriia bacterium
CCGTTGACCGCCACTATGCGGTCGTCAACTTTCAGGCCGGCCTGTGCCGCCGGCCCTGCCGATGATAGAGACACAACGACCAAGCGGTGGGCTCGGAATCCAAAATCGGGTTTCTGGTAAATGCTGACGGCAACAGGGAGGGCGAGTGCCAGCAGGATGGGAGCCAAAAGGAAGAGGCTGACAAGCCGTGATGATTTTTCAAAGGCGGTTTCCTGGTAGGCCAAAAACTTTTGCATGCCTTCCCCGTGGTTGCCTGAACAGGCACCCTGAGGATGCCGAGCCTGGATGCCGAGGCCCGATCAGTCTACCACATCCCGAGGAAATTGCGCACCGCATCCTTGGCCCAAGGCTCCGATTTGAGCGGATCCGCTCTGGGCCAGGCAGGGGCTGCGATCTTGCAGGTGGAAGTCGCCGGTTTCCGGGGAACAGTATAAGGGGTCCACCGCCAGATTTCCGGCTGACGCTTGCAGCGGTGCCAGAATTCCCGGCCAAGTCATGGGTTGGTCGGAGGAGTGAACCATGAGGTTGCTGCCGGCGATTCTGGGCTGGCTGTCGGATGCTTCCACAATTTGCCGCCCGCTTCCGGTAATCACGCAGGACTCGAAGACCGGATTGGAGGCCTTGAGTGCCAGCACCGTTCCATCTCCATCGGCGTCGTTTCCATGCAATGTACAATGGCGAAAGGATGGGGACGATTCCCGGCAGGCCAAGGCCCCACCGGCCAATCCGCCCATATTGGCGGCCATTACGGTCCCGGTGACGGTGGCTTCAGCTCGAGTCAGGCTGAGCGCGCCGCCAAAATTGCCGGCACTGTTGCGAGACATGAGGGAATTGGACACACCCAAGCGCCCCTCGAATACTGTCAAGGCACCGCCGTCGACTTGGGCCCCATTGAGCACCAATGTGCAGCCTCGCAGTGATCCACTGTTGCTGGCCCAATGGAGGGCGCCGCCTGATGCGGAGGCTTCATTACGGTCAAATCGGCATTGCTTGAGCACTGGGCCGCGTTGTCCGGTGGCGGCCAGGGCACCGCCATATTGGGCGGAATTGCCGGTGAAGTTGCACCGAGTGATCCTGGCGGCCGAATTGGTTGCCAAGACAGCGCCGCCGTATCCGGGCGACTGCCCGCCTGATTGCGGAGCCGTTCCGCCCCGCAGCGTGAATCCAACCACGTTTGTGGTGGAATCGGCGTCGCTGAATATGAGACACCGGCCTTGCTGCCCCGCATCGATGGTGACGCAATCGGGCTGCAAGGTGCCTGACCAGAGGGAAACCCCGGGCTTAACCCGGATGTCACTTTCGCGATAGGTGCCGCAGGAAACCAGGATGATGTCTCCCGACCGTGCTTGAATCATGGCACCTTTGATCGAAGGAGCGTTGCCAGGCACCGAGATGGTGCGGGCAGAACTTGGCGGGACCAAAAATAAAGCGCAGGCTATCGCCATTGCCACAATCGTAAATATCGGCAAGACGCGGGGGGCACGTTGGTGCCGCCCTTCATCGACAAACAGTTTGCACATATTCCATCCTTGGAGAAGGCAGGATCATCCCCACAATCCTGGCCCATTAAAACGCCGTTGCTCAATGATTGCAATAGTATAGCTCAGCCAAAGAAAATCGGCCGCTTCCCATGGCAAGGAGGCGGCCGATTTGTTTCAATACCGAGAGCTCGGTTTCCGTCAGTTCTAACGGAAGAGGGCTTTGACTCCGCCCCAAGACTCGGTCTCAATCGCGACGGCGCAATCGCCGTTGACCGTTGCAACCGGGAAATCCCGGCCACCGGTGGACTGCCGCAGTTCCTTGATGACCTCAATGTCAGAGCCATCGAGATAAGCAGGAACTTTTTCGTCCAAGGAGTGGAACCGGATGCCATCAATCCACCAGGTGATGGGGCTGTTGGTATCCAGAACGTAGAAATCGATGACGGCCACGACGATCGCGGGGTAGGTGTAGGGATTGACCTGAGGGTCAACCGTTCCCACGACATACTCCGGCGCAGTGCCGATGTTGATTTCCTGGCCTTGCAGATCCACGCCAGTGATGGCGACAGGACCTTCAGCCCACATTTTACATTCCCAGCCGCCAACGCCTTGCGGGCTGGTCGGATGAGTGATAACGAGGAAGGCCGTCTGCACGCCGACATCCATGGTGATGCAATTCACG
>JADGEP010000539.1 GCA_016744275.1 Candidatus Krumholzibacteriia bacterium
CCCCTATGGGGGGCAGGCCGCCGGGGTTTGGCGTTTTTTGTGCGGTGCGCAGCGCCTGTGCTGCGGGCGCTGGGCGCGGACCTGGTGCTGACTGAAGCTGCTGGCGGCATGAAGGGCGCCATCGCCAAGGCGGAAGAATTGTTGGCCGCCCGACCGGGTGCGTTCATGCCCAACCAGTTTTCGAATCCGGCCAACCCCGAGGTGCACTACCGCACCACCGCCGAAGAAGTCTGGGCCGATACCGATGGCCGGGTGGATGCCCTGGTCGCCGGGGTCGGCACCGGTGGCACTTTGACGGGAACCACCCGCAGATTGCGGGAACTGAATCGCAACCTGCAGACTTTTGCCGTCGAGCCCACGGCCTCACCGGTGATTGCCGGAGGCGCGCCGGGGCCGCACAAGATCCAGGGCATTGGGGCGGGCTTTATTCCCGAGAACCTCGATACCAACCTGATCACCGAGGCGATTGCCGTGGAGAACGACGAAGCCATGGCCATGGCCCGGGCCGCAGCGCAGCAGGAAGGCCTTTTCATGGGCATCAGCTCGGGCGCGGCGTTGGCTGCAGCAATCAGGATAGCCGAGCGGCCAGCAGTGGCGGGCCAGCGCATCGTGGTGATTCTGCCGTCGTTTGGCGAGCGGTACCTGACCAGTGACCTCTACCAGCAATTCATGATCTGAGGAAAAACGTGACCAATGAAGACCGCAGCCAACGATTGCGCGAGCTGACCCGCGAAGTGGTTGGGACCTATCACGAAATTGGCGGCATCAACCGCATCGGTGAAAAGAACCTGCCCAGCCAGGCGGCGGTGGTGTCTATTCTGGAAGAGCTGCTGGCGGTGGTTTTTCCCGGCTACCACGGCGACCCGTTGCCGATGAATGCCGATTTGGAAGTGCTGGTGGGCGCGCGCCTGGATGCCATCGCGCGCAGCCTCTCGGCAGTCATCGAGCGCACCTTGAAGTTCTGCCACCAACTGGATTGCCAGTGCGAACAACTGTGGCAAATGGTCGACGAAACCCAGGAAGAAAAACGCTTCAAGGCCGCGGCCGAGTACGTGACGATGGCCTACCTGGCCCAGTTGCCGGAGATCCGGCGCTTGCTGGCCCTGGATGTGAAGGCGGCATACGAAGGCGACCCGGCGGCGACAAATCCGGAAGAAGTGATTCTCTGCTACCCTGGAGTCAAGGCTGTTTCGGTGCACCGATTGGCTCACCCCCTGCAGATGCTGGGAGTACCGTTGGTGCCGCGCATGATGAGCGAATGGGCTCACCACCGATCCGGGGTGGACATTCATCCGGGTGCCAACATTGGCGAACGTTTTTTTGTCGATCATGGCACCGGCGTGGTCATTGGCGAAACCTGCATCATTGGCGAGCGGGTGAAGATATATCAGGGCGTGACTTTGGGAGCGCTCAGTTTTCCGCGCAACCCCGATGGCACCCTGATCAAGGGAGGCAAACGGCATCCGACCATTGGCAACCGGGTGACGATTTACGCCAACGCGACCATTTTGGGCGGCGAAACCGTCATTGGCGACCGCGCGGTGGTTGGTGGGGGCTCCTGGATCACCGAATCGGTGCCCGCAGGCGAAAAAATCCTGTCCTGAAACGAGGCTGATTTTCCGGCCCGGACGTGCTAGATTGGTGCCATGAATAAACCTATCCAGATTGCCCCGTTGGTGGTGCTGATCCTGCTGATGGCCTTCAGTATTGCTGCTGGCCAGGACCAGTCCCGCATTCCGCACGCCCCTATGACTCGCCTGGATTTTGTGACGGCCAAGGCGATGGCCGGCGCGTCCTTTGGTCAGAAGAATGGCGAGCTGGGCGACGCTGCGGCCACCAGCGATCGTTACGATGTGTTGCGTAATCATCTGGATTTGCGGGTTGATCCTGCGGACCGTTCGGTGGTCGGTGCGGTGCAGATGGTTTTTGCCAACAAATACGCGGGATTGACCGACCTGGTTTTTGACTGCGGTGCCAACCTGACGGTCGACGCGGTGGTCCATGCCAGCGGTAGCCTGATTTTTACCCATGCGGCCGATTCCGTAGTGGTGACATTGCCGGCGCCGATGGGGATAGGGGCGGTGGATTCGGTGGTGGTGAGCTACCACAGCGGCCTCACTTCACCGGTGCAAAACCGCGGCCTGATGTTCAAGAC
>JADGEP010000053.1 GCA_016744275.1 Candidatus Krumholzibacteriia bacterium
CGCTCCTGATGCCCGCCAACAATCAGGGGTCGAATTTTAGTACCCTTACGCACATACAGCGCCCCCACGCCTTTGCAAGCATGCAACTTGTGGCCCGAAAGGCTGAACAAATCAATGGGCATATTTTTCAGGTCGAGCTCCAGTTTGCCCGCCGCCTGCACGCCATCAACGTGGAATATCGAGCCCTTTTCCTTGACGATTTCACCGGCGGCCTGCACGTCAAAAATGACGCCGGTCTCATTGTTGGCCATCATGATCGAAACCACGGCGGTATCGTCGCGAATACTGTCGCGCAATTCACCCAGGTCAAAATGCCCGTGTTCGTCGACTTTGAGGTAGGTCACCTCGTAGCCCTGGCGCTTTTCCAGATCCCGGCACAAACCCAATACGGCCGGATGCTCCACCTCAGTGGTGATCAGGTGTTTCTTTTCCGGAAAAGCCTTCAACGTTCCGGTGATGGCCAGATTGTCGGCCTCGGAACCGCCACCGGTGAATACGATTTCATTGGGCAACGTGGCGCCCAGCAGAGAGACGATTTTTTGCCGCGCCGTCGCCACTTCATTGCCGGCATGAGCGCCGAAACTGTGCATGCTCGAAGGGTTGCCGTAGTGATCGGTGAGCAGGGGGATCATCTTGGCGACAACTTCTTCGGCCACCGGCGTGGTCGCATTATTGTCAAAATAGATGCCCTTCACCGGTGGCGTGGGCAAACCTTCCATGAGATTGAAGGTCTTGTTGCTATCATTGCTCATCAGCGGTTCACCTCGATGACTACGATCTCTTCACTGATAAATTCGCGCAATTGGGCCTCGACGTAACCCTTGAGGGTGGTCTCGGATTTGAGGCAGGCGGCGCAGTTTCCCGTCAGGCGCACATACACCCGGTTGGCCTGATACTTTACGAATTCGATGTCGCCGCCGTCGTTGCGCAGTGCCACCGAAATGTCGTTCAGCATCAATTCCTGAATGCGGCCGACAATTTCGGCGTCTTCCGGCGCGTGCTCGACCACCGGTGCGGCTGGCATGTCGCCCAACTGCACCAGGCTCGAGTCTGCCGTGGGCTCGGGCACATCACCGTTTTCGATCTTGTCCCAACAGTCGCGCAACAAATCACCCAGATCATGATGGCAGTCGCCACAACCGCCGCCCGCCTTGGTGAAATGGGTCACGTCTTCGATGGTTTCGAGACGGTGATTGAAGATGGCGTCTTTGACCGTGTCTTTGGTGACCTGGAAGCAGTGGCACAGCACCGTCGTCTGGGTCAGCAGGTTGCACGGCATCGGGCGCCCCTGGCGCTTGAAGTAGTCCGTCATCGCCGCTTCCAGGGCTTCGCGCCCCATGACCGAACAGTGCATTTTTTCCCGGGGCAAGCCGTCCAGTTCTTCGGCGATGTCCTCGTTGGTGATCTGGGCCGCCTCTTCGAGGGTCTTGCCCTTGACCATCTCGGTCAGCACACTGCTGCTGGCAATGGCGCTGCCACAGCCGAAAGTCTGAAACTTGGCTTCAGCGATGCAGCCGTTGTCGCCCAATTTGAACGAGAGGCGCAAGGCGTCGCCGCAGGCCATCGAGCCCACTTCGCCCACACCGTCGGCGTTTTCCAGCTCGCCCACATTGCGCGGATTCATGAAATGTTCGAAGACTTTGTCGGAATAGTTCCACATGGGAAATGCTCCAGGATCCGTAGGATTCAGGTTGGCGGATGATCAGAACCGATTCAAAGTTAGATCATAATGGTGGTTTTTCAAAATGGGATGTGGCGTGGGTGGCCGTCTGTTGGCAAGACGGCCGGCCCCACGCTCCCAATTGGCTCACTCCACAAGCACAACCTTCTGGCTGACAACAACTTCCCCCGCTTGCAGTCTCACAAAATAGACCCCAGCAGCCACGGACTGATCTTGCCCATCGCGGCCCTGCCAGACCACATCATGGTCACCGGCGGGCAAGTGACCATCGGCCAGGGCCACCACGAGGCGCCCTCGCTGGTCATACACAGAGACCTGGGCCCAGCCGGGCTCTACCATGGTGAGCCGCAGATTCACCCTGGGATTGAACGGATTGGGCCAGGCCTGACTCAGACTCGCGCGGCCCGGAACAGTTTCTGGCACCGCACTGGTTATCGGTGGGTTCACCCGCATGACGAGCAGATCCTTGCCGGTTGCCGCGCCGTAGGAATATCCGGTCACGAATACGGCCCCATCGGCCGCCACCTGAACGTCACGACCTTCGTCGGTGTCGCTGGCGGCACCGTCGTAGCGGTGGCTCCAGTTGATCTCGCCGGTGGCCTGATCGTAAGCCACCGTGGCGATGTCCCAGCCGGAACCCACGCCGTCGCTCAAGCCGCTGGCGACAATCTCGCCGCTTGGACCAATTGTCACACAGGAGGCCACGTCATACCAACCAGGCGGGCCATCGTATCCTGGCGCCTCCCAGAGCAATGATCCATCGGCCTGATCAAATCTCAGCGCCATGTAATTGTAGTTCCAGAAGGTGTCTTGAACGCCCACGACCACCAGGTCGCCGCTGTCGGTCCCGATCACGGCGCGCGGATCATCGCCGCCATGGGTGGCGCCATCGTAACGGGTCGTCCAGGCGACAGTCCCGGTGGTGCCATCAAAACGGGTCAGCACGACATCGTAGCCATTGGCGCCAAACGCGCGTTGGGCAAGGACCACATCGTTGTTGTCTTGCCGCACAAGCCAACAACTGGGCACGCCGATATCATTGACGGCCCCGGCCGATTCATCTTCCCAGATGGGTTGCCCATCGGCGCCATCGAGCTTGCGCACCACACCGGATGCGGTTCCGCCCGAGACGACCACCAAGCCCGATACGACGGGGTGGCCATCCGGCCCGACGACGACATCCCAGGCGGTATCGTCCAGATTGGCGCTGCCACCGCGGTGGTCCGTCCAGAGGATTTGCCCATCGGCGGCCGCCAGTTTCATCGTCAGCATCTCGCTGCCCTGGCCGGCCACATTGGCCCGGCCCACGAAGATGACCTGATCATTGTCGTCGACTGCCAAGGCATAGGCAGCTTCGTCCAAACCGGCGGTGCTTGCGTAGTGTTGTATCCAGACCAACTGTCCGGAGCCACCATCCACCTTCAGGATGATGACGTCATCGCCTTCGCCTCAGCCAACACAGCCTCGGATATATCCGGCCACCAACAACTGACCGACCGAATCCCAGGTCATGTCGGTGATGGCGATGTCCTTGCCGTCGTACCCGTCGTAGCGAAACGACCACAACTCACTGCCATCCTGGTGGTCCAGCTTGCGCAGCAGCAAGTCAGCTCCGCCCACCGCTTCAGTGGACTCGCCCGCAACCACCAGGTGGCCATCTGGGGCCAAACGGCAACGGTAGCCGTCGTCATTGAACAGGGCGCCGCCGTCATGCAGGTCAGCCCAACTGGTGGCCGGGTTGGCGACCGCCGGGACTGAGCCCATCAGCATGCTCCCAACAATGGCTCCCAGAGCCCTGATCACCCAGCCTCTATTACTCCAGTATATCATCGGCAATCCCTTCATCCGGGTCTGAGTATACAGCCGGCTATTTGATCAGGCTCAACTTGGTCACCGATTCTCCATCACGGGTGACCAGGCGCACGAAATAGGTGCCACTGCCCACGCGCACACCGGCGTCAGCGGTGCCATCCCAGTTGCAGCTGTGATCGCCGGCCACCACGTCGCTTTGAACCAGCGTGCGGACCAGGCGGCCTTGCAGATCGTAAATGCGCAAGTCTACCGCTCCACTTCTGGGCACGGAATATTTGATGGCCGTGCGCGGGTTGAAGGGGTTGGGCCAGGCGTCAACCGTCGCCATCTTTGCCGGTGTATTGCGCACCCCGGTGGCGACCTGCTCGCGCACCACCAGGATCTCAAAATCATCCACAAAGAAGCCGGAATAGTTGAGGCTCGTATCGCTGCCCAGACGGAAGCGGAATCGCAGAGCAGTCTGATTCAACCATGGCCCCAGGTCGACGGTGTTGAGCACCCAATTGGCCTGGTTGGCATCAAACACCGGCGTTCCTGCTGGTATTTGTCCCCCTTGGCCGCTGCTGGCGGCGGTGTGGGCGGTGCCCACTGGTGTCCAAGTGCCGCCACCGTCAGCAGATACTTCAAAGAAAGCGCCATCCCACACATCTTCAATTTCCCAGCGGGCCCAGAAGCTGACCTGGCCGGACATCGCCCCGCTCAAGTCCACATCTTCAGCCATGGCCATGGTCGCCTGGGCGTTGTCCGCGTAGTTGGCGTTGGGACTGTCGTTGAGACTATTGGCCGAAAGATAGCCCGCAGCCGGGTCCGTTTGCCCCCAACTGCCGCTCCATTTCGCCAGACCATCTTCGAAGTCGTCCCCGAAGAGAACCACCTCTTCGGCCAGGCCGAGTTGGAAATCCAGAATGGCGGCCATCGCGCCAATCGTCACCAACTGCGTGCTGGTGACATAGCCCGCGGCCACAGCCTCGACCTGATACTCTCCGTATACGAGGTGGGCACTATACGCCCCATCAGCCAGCGCACTGGAGGTCACGGTGGTGACATACTGCCTGGCCGGATTCGTGTAGAAATTCACCTGCGCGTCCAGGCCATTGGCACCCAGGTCGGTCACCACGCCAGTCACATCGCCATGGGCCACCGGGTCCAGGACGGCATTCAAAACCGACGGCGTGCCCCAGTTCGTGACCACATTGGTGAAGGTCCGGGAAATGTACCCATCAGCGGAAACGATGATGTCGTAGGTTCCGGTCGCCAACAGCTTGTAATAATCACCATGGGCAGGATCCGTGGCCACAGGCTTCGCGTTGCCCAGAACCGTGACCACCGCGTCCAGAGGCAGGCCCGTATCGCTGCCCGTCACCACGCCATTGATCCCATTGTGGGCATCCTTGATGAACGTCATGAAGCTTTGGCGGTTGTCATCCCACAGGCCGTCCAGGACGGTGTCCGAAGGCCACTTCGTATCGTGAAATTCAATGGTCAGGTCGATGCAACCGGTCATTTCGTAGGACCAATCCTGCACACAACCGGTCGTGATGTACCAGTCGGCCCCATTGGTGATGCCCTGGGAAAAACCGCCGTTGTACATCGGCAGGTTGGTGCGTGAGAAATCCAGGCTCAATTCAATCAGGGCGTCGTTGTCCGGATTCAGATCGTAGGTGTAATCCCAGGGGTAGTTGACCACCAGGGCCCCCGAATGCCCATTCTCGCTGATCACAAAATGCCGATTCAAGGCCAGGCTGCGGTAGTGCACATTTTCCGTTTCCAGGACACCGTGGGTGCCGGCCGGTTCGGCAAAATTGCGGTTCAGGTCCACGCCGTTGGCGTTGCCTCTGGTATCGGCCACATAGCCGTCAGGATTGTGCAGGGGCATGATCGTGATCTCGGTGCTGTTGACCAACGCGGTCACGTCTTCGACGCCTGGTTGTAGTTTTCCGTCAGGTGGTGAGCCAAATAAACCAGCATCATCATTCCCGGCGGCTCGTCGCCGTGCATGCTGCTGGACAGGCGCACTTCAGGTTCGGCGGCGGAATTGTCCACGTCATTGGAGATCACAATGCCCCACAGGTCTCGTCCCTGTATCGACTGTCCCCAAGTAAAAACACGGCAGATATCGGGATAGGTGTCGGCCAACAGGGCCAAGTCAGCCCCCACCTGGGCGTGGGTCAAATAGGTCCCTTTTTCCCCCGTGGCCAAAGCCTTGCCGCCTTCATTGACCTGAGCCATCCAGCGGTTTTCGGAGGCCTCGCGTCCGGCCCGATCCAGGTCCGGAAGCGCCACCGGTCCATAGCCTGAGTCCCGCAGCTTCTGCAATTCGGTCGGCGTCACGCGCGGTTCGAAAACCAAGTGAAATGATTTTGGCGAAGTGTATTCCAGGCGGATCTGGTCCCGGCTGAACGAAGCGATGGGCACGTTGGTCAGCAAGTCATCGAGGGCCGCGTGGTTGGGCAATTCCAACCGCACGGGCGCATCTGACCATTGGGCGATTTCCCACAGCGGCAAGCCTTTGCCGTCGAGGGGAATGGCCTGGGCGTCGGCCAGGGCCGATGTTGCCAGCGGAAGGATCATCAGGGCCAGGATGGCTCCGGTGCGGAATGTCGTGCACAAGGTGTTCATTTCAACAGGCCTTCCAGAATAATTCCAGAGTCTTGGGAAGTCGATTTTCTCGATATGGCAACCACAGCGGCGGCACCCTAAGGCG
Organism: Candidatus Krumholzibacteriia bacterium; assembly: GCA_016744275.1. Lineage (GTDB taxonomy): Bacteria > Krumholzibacteriota > Krumholzibacteriia > LZORAL124-64-63 > LZORAL124-64-63 > JAGRNP01. Next base: position 6,198 of record JADGEP010000053.1, read on the forward strand.
CCGCCGCTGCGGAAAGGTTGGGGTTTATTTGACCAGCATCATCTTGTGGGTCGCGGTGCCGCTATTGCTCTGCAAGCGATAGTAGTAGGCGCCACTGGCCACACGGCCACCATGACTGTCGGTGCCGTCCCAGGTCACGGTGTGCGAAGCCGCCACGCGGTCTTCGTCCACCAGAGTCCGCACCAGGCGACCGGAAACATCGAAGATGTCCAGGCGCACGTGGCTCGACTTGGGCAGATCAAAATTGATATTCGTCATTGGGTTGAACGGGTTCGGATAGTTGTCACGCAACGCAAAGACCGTCGGCAGGCCGGAGTCATAGGTAGCGCTCACTTCTTCGGAGAACCCGGATTCCTGACCATTTTGCACCAAGGTGTAGGTGTAGAACACGGTCTCGCCGCTGGACAGACCTTCGCCCGCGTCGACGTACGACAGATAACCATCACCAATGGGCATCAGGTTGCTGTTCAAACGTTCGGCAAAGGTGTCGGCGGTGCGGCGGTACACATTGTAACCGTCGACACCCAGAGGGTTGACACGCCAGGACAGCTCCATGCCACCGGTCAACGATTGCACGGTCAGCGGTTGCAGCACAGCTGCCACCGGACCTTCGTCGTACACAAAGTGCAGGCACCACTCGTTGAACGTGCCTTGATCACCATTGGCCCCGTCACTGATGGACAAAGTCCAATCGCCGTACATCTCAGCGCCAACCAGGGCGCCCAGATCTCCAGCCGGAGCCAATTCCGTCGGGTACCAGCCCAGCAAATCGTCAGCACTGCTGCCAGTGCCGGCGTGCAGAACCACGGCGGTGCCATCAGGAGCCGTCAATGTGACAGTCATGTCGCCGCGCCACGTATGGGTCGCGTCAACGTAGACTTCCACTTCGGAAACGGTACCGGCGGCCGCGACGTTGATCACGTCACTGACGGTGTCGTTGTCCACAATCGGCGTACCAGGTGCGCTGCAAAAGTTCAGCTCGGAAGTCGGCATCAGCACCATCATCACATCGGTCAGGTTTTCGCCTTCGGTCAGCACGATGTCAACCACCTGGGTGGCCCAGTTGGTCTTCTCAGCCGTGATCCGATACTCTCCGGCATAGAGGCCGGTGAGCGAGAATTGGCCATCGGCGCCCGTCACCACGGTGCCGCCATTGGGCGTCGCGGTGATCGTGATGCCCGAATAGTCGCCTTCGCCAGCCAGTAAGGCCTGGCCGCTGATTGAGGCGTTGCCAAATTCCGGAGTGATCAGCCACATGATGGCATTTTCCAAGAGCGAATAACGGCCCTGGTCCACTGCGGAATAGTTGAAGGTGAAGTAGACAATCTGGCCGGCTTCAGGAGCCGGATTCGGATCATAGGTGATGACACTGCCGTCGGTCGGATAATCCGTCCAATTCATCGGCATGGCGGCATCCGGCAACGCGACCATGGCATCGCTGTCTCCATAACCAACATAGGTCAAGGCCAGCGGCACACAGGCGTGGTTGGGATTGTTCAGAATCCAGGCATCCACATCAGCAACGGCGATGTCGCCGGATGCATCATGGTTCCAGTCCGTACTGTGCAGAACATCGGGACCGAAGTCGGGATCGTTGTACTGGTCATATCCCAGTTCGCCGCCTTCGAGCAACAGGTGTCCGCCAGCGCGCGCGAAGCTGACCAGGCCAGCTTTCAAGGCCGGATTTTCCAAAGTCGCGGAATTGTCGCCACAGGAAAGAACCACCAGATCGTAGTCCCAGAATGTGGCCGGATCGACCGTGTCTGCGCTCACGATGCTGACAAAATATCCCATCTCTTCCAGGTCCGTGGCCATCAAAGTGGCGCTCTTGGCACTGTTCGAGACATAGGCATCGGCCAGCAGGATGTTATTCTTCTTGCCACCCATTTTAGCTGGCTTGTCCACCAGTCCGTCATCGTCAATCAACAACAGGTCACCATTGGTGGCCGTCAGGACGAAGTTTTTGACCGTCTCAGCCTGGTTGATGTCCATGACGATGCTGGCTGGCACGTGATGCCAGGCGCGCACTTTGAATTCGTAGGCGAAGTAAGGCAACGACGCGGTGGTGAAAGTGCCATCCACATCGCAAGTCACTTCGGTGTAGAGCTCGCCGGTATCGGTGCGGTACACCTTCACCGTGCCCTGCAGAGGCTCAAACGTGTCCGCATCCAGGACCGTGCCCGAGAGCACACCGCTGGGCGCTGCGACCAGATCGATATCCACGACGTTGGCGCCATAGTTCACAAAGGTCGCTTGTTCGAAGTGCAGGTAGCCGAAGAAGTCCACCACCAGGGTGTAGTCGTCGACCAACAGGTCTTCCGGAGCCGCGTAGTTGCCCGAGGCATCGGTGACGGCGCTGAACACGTTGCCGCCAAATTCGTCCAGGCAATTGACCGTCACGCCGGCCATCAAAGCGCCGCCACTGCTGACCACGCCAGCCAGGCTGCCGTAGGCCTCGATCACAGTGAAAGTTTCCTGATACAGATTGAAGCCGCTCACGGCGATCAGGCCCGTGACTTCACCCAAGGCATTGGGAGTCACAACCAGATCGTTGGCCGCGGTCTCCATCTGGGTGCCATCGGGCAGGAAGGCGACCAGGGCATGGCCGGCTTCGCCGACAGTTGCCGTCAAGGTGCCCGGCAGGTTCAGGGCAAAGGCATCGCTCAGGCCGATGTCCGTGCTGACCGTCAGGTCCGGGGCCACCAGATCAGCAGCGTTGACCGCTACCGGTTCGGTGAACAGCAGGAACGTATCGGCCGGGTTCTGGCCCACGATGTTCAGGGTCGGGCCGTAGTCGGCCGTGACGTTGAAGACGGCCATGCCCGCAGCATCAGTCATCACAGGTGCGGTCAGATAGTTCAGGCCTTCGGCCCAAATTTCGACGCCCGCCTGGGGCACGGTGCCCGCAGCGTCCATCACCGTCACGGTGATGTCCGTCGGCACGTTCACTTCGATGGTCAGCGGGGAAATCGTGACCGTCGCCGGCACGATCACATTCAGGTCTGTCATGTAAGGCACGCGGTTCTGGGCCGTGACAACCATCTTCATCGGCACACCTGGGGTGGGCAGCATCAGATAGTTCACGTCCAGGCTACCGGATGCATCGACCGTGCCGGCGCCCATCAGGACACCATTTTGCGTCAATCCGACATAGCTGCCGGGATCAGCCGTCACCATCAGGCTTGGCGTGCCGACAAAAACGGTCGCCGGATGGGTCACGTTGTTGGCCACCGGTGCCAGATAGGTCGACAGGCTAGGATCGCCGAGCAGGTTGTAGATGTTCCAATAGTATTCGATACGCGAAGAGCCGGATTCCATGACGGCCAGGTTGCCGGCAAAGATGTAGGCGTCGTTGGTCACGTACCATTGGGTGTTCGCTTCACCGTTCTCATGGAACAGACCGTCGTAGGTGCCCAAACCCGTGGCGGCCACGTCATGGGCGGTGCCGTCGATCTCAGCGGCCGGGTGGAAGCCCACGCCCCACCAGTAATCTTCATCCCAATAGGTCGAATTCGAACCACCGATATAACCGATGGCACCCTTGTTCGGCACCCGCAACCAGGTTTCGCCGAAGCATTCGCCGTAGTCGTAGGTCGACGTCAGGCAGCAATTGCCAATGGCCAGCGTGTACTTGCCATCGTTGGTCAGGGCATTCAGATCGCTCTGGCCCATGGAAGGGTCGGCCCAGGAAGTCTGGCTGCCGTGAGCGGTGTAGTTGATCAATGCCACGCCATCGCTCACCGACTGAATAATCTCCGCTTCAACGGGACCATTGCTATCGGGGTAGAGATACGTGTTGGTGCTGATTCCGTGGGAAAGGTTGAAATAATGTTCGGTCCCGTAGCTGATCTGGCCGTTGCCGTGAGTCGGGGCCCAGCCACTGTCCACGCCCGCAATCAAGGTCACCTTGTCCAGATAGCTGGGGTCAGCCATGGTGAACTGGTCGTAGGTCATGGTCTTGTCCAGCTGGGCTTGCAGCTCGCTGGGGTTCGTCGCACTGAAACGCCCGTAGTACATATCTGGCACCAAGTCGCCATCAACTGCACAATAGGGGCGATCGGTGGCGTCGCCATTTTCGGTAAAGGTCGGCATCTGAGCCACATCGCCCACAAAGAGCACAAAGCTCGGGGCCGGCATTTCGGCCGTGGCGTTGTTGTAGAGGCCGTGCAAGTAGGCTTGGATCTCGGCCGTGGTCGAGCCCACTTCGGGCGTACCGGTCACAGCCAGGATGGTATTGAAACCGCGCTCGGTTTTCCACTCCACGAAGTCCGACAGCTGGCCGGCAAACATGGGCGGTGTCACGACTACCATGGTCACCACATCGCCGACACGGTCGGGATAGGCGTCATGGAATCCGTTGGTGCCGGCGATGCCATCATACAGATGTTCGAAGAACGGGCTGTAGGTGCGGGCGATCTGGTCGGTGTCTGCCGCTTTGTTGGCACCCTCAAAGGCGATGGAGACATCCATGGACTCGACAATTTCCAACTGGCCGGTCGTGGGATAATAGGCCACCGGCGAAATCTCGAGGCGGCTGATGTCCATCGAACGCATGCGCCCCTGGTCCACCAGGCGCACCAATTCACGGCGCACTTCGAGCTGGCTGTAGGTGTTCATGTCCTGCACGAACGGCACGGTGGCCGGATCAGCACTTTTGGACATACTCGGTTGGGCAGGCATGATGGCCGCGTTGATACCGTAGTCGGCCAGGCTGACCATGCGCGTGCGGATATTGCTCACTTCCAGCCGGGGCTTGGCACCCAACGGCACGGAAATCAGCCGGTTCATCATGGGCAGCTCGGGCTCGCCAACGATGTGAGAATTCTGAAATCCGGGAATGAAGATGCGGGTGTAGCCGCCGCCTTTGGTGTTGACGTCCAGGGTTTGCAATTGCCCCACTTCAACGCGGAACGCGATACCGGCTGCACCATCACTGGTGATCGCCAGGTTCGGCCCATTGCCCTCCAGTGGAATGGTGGCCCCTTGCGCCACCGCGGCCGTGACCATCAATATGGTCAGGGCCAAAATAGACATTCTGCTACACTTCATAGCGGTCTCCCCACACTTCGAATTCCCAAAAAGATGTTTGTGCTTCGCACACGAATGGGCAGGTGATGGCGGGCTGCAGCAGATGCTCAGCGACGTTGATCTCCCACCGGACGCCATTGTACCGAACAGGCCATCCCCGCCGCACTTGGTTTTTGAAAATTATTTTCCATTTCGGGACCAACGCGCCACTTTTGATTAATTATCATCAGATTTTTTGCCGCTCAAAAATCCCAGTTATTCGCTCTGAAAGGGCGATTAATAAACTTTTTTAACACTTGTGCTAATTTTCCGCATGCCTTTCACCCCTAAAGTGCAGTATGATTTGCCATGTCCATAGAACCCATAAATCAAAATCAACGAAAGCGAACGTTGTGCGTATTGGCCTCAAAAAACTGTTGAAAATGACGGCCATCAGCTTCGCCATTTCGGGGTTTGCCGCCTCCGCAATGGCACAGCCAGCTCTCACTTTCCACACTCCCGATCAGGGTGAAATTGCCGACCTGGCCACGGTCGTTCAATTCTCAACGGTCATCACCAATACCGGCACGGCGGCGGACTCTTTCACCATCGCCATCGCCCGCGATTTACCCGCCCCCTGGACCGCCTCTCTGTGCGAAGGCGCAACCTGCTATCCCCCCTTTGTCACGGAAATCACGGTCGCGTTGGCCCCTGGCCAGGACACCAACCTGGATGTCGATGTCACGCCTTTGAACCTCCTCGGTGGCGGTTCAGTCACCGTGGTGGTGACCAGCAGCTTGGATCCTCAGCTCTACGAGAAACGCGAATTCACAGTGATCACACCCGGGCTGGATGTTTTAGTCGTCGCGGCCGACAACGGGGCCGGCCGCGAAGCCTACGCCACCACCGCCCTGACGGCGGCCAGCAAACCATTCGGGGTGTGGCCACGCCAGCAAGCGGGTGCCCTCACCCAGGCTGATTTTGCAGGCTTCGGTGCCGTGCTCTGGCTAGCCGGTCCCTATTCTCCTGGCCTGACTCAGCCGGATCTCGGACCACTTGCCTACTACGTTCAACACGGCGGTGGCCTGTTGCTCAGCGGCCAGGATCTCGCCTGGTCTGCTTGTGATCCCGGCAGCCCCCACTATTCACCGGCGGCGGCCTCCTGGTATCAGGCCATCTTGGGCGTGGCATACCTCAGCAATGCCGGCGGCGATGACCAGCTGATGGGTTTGCCCACCGAGCCGCTGCTCAACAGCTTTAGCGCCTTGCTCAGCGGCGGCACCGGCGCCAACGACAATTCCAGCCCCGACGAAATATCACCGACCAGCGGCTCCACCAGTTTGCACTACCAAAACGGCGCCGCCGCTGCGGTGCGCCACACCTATGGCGATGGGCGCAGTTTTTTCTGCGGCTTTGGCTTCGAAAATCTCGCCAGTGATACCAATCGCGTGGCACTGATCAATGCTGTATTGGCCTGGTTTGATCCCCCCACCGCCGTGCCAGAAGCCCGGCCCAGCCTAGCGGCCAGCCTGCACCCCAACCCGTTCAATCCCGCCACGTCAATTGCCTGGCAATTGCCCCACGCGGGCCCATTGCGCATCACGGTGCATGACCTGTCCGGACGCCGGATGTCGGTAGTGCACGACAGGCCGGCACCGGCGGGATCGGGTTCCATGATTTGGCAGGGAAAATCGGATTCAGGCAAGGACTTGCCCTCGGGTGTGTATCTGTGCCGCATTCAGTTCGGCCAACAAACGGTCATGCGCAAGATGACGTTGGTGCGGTAGTCCAGACTTGAAGGGCCATGGCCCAGGCCGGTCAGGCTCGGGCTCCGCGTCCCAAACCCAACTCAATCAGTAACAGAGCCAAGGCCGCCGCCAACAGCCAACTCGACAACTCGTGCCCGCCCAGGGTGGCCATGAATTCGCCTGGGGCACTTCCGGTCAAATCGCCGGCCAATTCCAAATCCAGATCAGCCAGCAGCGCGCCGTATTGCGAGGCCGTGCGCAGTTTCAATTCGGACTCGGTTGCAGGCACACCGGCGGCAACCACCCCCAGGGTATCGACTCCCGCTAAAAAAGCGACATATCCGGCGTGGTCAATGCTTCCGCCCTGCAATTGGGGCTCGCCCTGATGCCAGACCAGGTCGGCAGCACCGGCAGGATCACCGGAGGCGTCCAGCACCAGCAGGCCCTCGGCCTTTTCCAGCACTGCTCGCGCTTGCAGGTTACGGGGCCGAAAAACAGCCTCTCGGCCAACCTCGGTATTGGCCGCCATCGTCCCGCCGCTGCTGGCCAGCCAGGCGGTTAGCCGCTGAAAGAAAGGCAGTGCCATGGGACTGCCAGCAAGGTTACCACTGGCGGGCTGCAGATCACTTGTCATCAAGATAATCCGGCCCGCTTCAACGGGGCTTTCGATCAGCAACGGGTCATCGCCCGTTAAGGACAACAGCACCCGGCCCGCACCTTCCTGCACGCGGAACCAGCGGCGCCAGGCCACTTCCTCGAAGGTCGTCAAAGCCGCTGCATCCAGGCCTCGAAAGACCGGATGTTCAGCATCCACCAAGCGGGTGCGCTGGCCGGGATCCGCCACGGAGGCAAATCCCACCTGCGTGGGCAGTGCCGCCGCCGGCAACAGGGTGCTGGCGAGGTAGCTATTGAGAAC
>JADGEP010000540.1 GCA_016744275.1 Candidatus Krumholzibacteriia bacterium
GCGGACCGCCGTGACCTTCACCGAGCTGGTGACCAATACGGGTCAATCTGGCAGCGTGAGCATGTCGGTGCGCAACGCGGGCAGCGAAACGGTGACGGGAATTGAACCCACCCTGGGGCATTCATTGGGAGAGGGTTCGTTGATCTTGGGGGCGCCCTCACCAGCGACAATCACTTCATTGGCGTCTGGCGCCGACGCGGTGATCACCTGGCCATTTGTCTCGAACGAGACGGGGGAAGTGGTGCTCGAAGGGAACGTTCATGGTTGGGTCAATGGCGCCCAGGCTCGCCGTTCCATCGTGACGCCAACTTCCAGCCATCGGATCTACTCGCCGGTGCCGCATCTGGAATTGTACCCGACAGCAAACCTGCCTTTTTCCATCAATCGAGGGCAACAGGGCCTGGTGCCGTTGACCTTGACGTTGAAAAATCCTGGCGACGCCGACGTGGCCGACGCGACCCTCAAGTCGCTGCGCCTTCGCATCCTTGAGGCCGTAGATGGACCGGAAGTGGAGCCTTTTGACCTTCTGGACCGCATCATCGTCAGCGAAGGAACAAACGTCTATTTCGATTCGGAAACCGACCCCACCGTCGCTGTGGGTAATGACATCCTGTTGGAGTTTGCCCACGATGTGATTGTCACGGGATCCGAGCCGGTGACCGTGGGCTTGCGCCTTGATCTGCGTTTGAACTCAACCGTGCCTTCATTTCTGATCTCCATCGAAGAGGCCACGTGGCTGGTGGGAAACGATGCGGTCAACGATGCAAGCCTGGCCGTTGTGGTCGGTGGCGGCGATTTTCCGGTGCGCACCGGCCAAGCCACCCTGGTCTCGCCAGCTGTGGGCCTTCAGGTCGCGGTGACATCGCAGGAAGATTTTTCCACAGTCGTTGGCCAGACGGAAATCGTGCTGGCGGAAATCAACCTTTCTCAGTCTGTTGCGGGAGACAACTCTTCTTCCATCGACGTGGGGCGGTTGGCATTTGAATTCCGCGGTGCCGATGGCAGTCACTTGCCCAACCCGGCCCAGTGGTTGACCCGCTTGAGTTTGCAAAGCGCCTTCCAGGAACACTTTTCCGGAGTGCCGGTGGTTGAAAGCGACTCGTTGGTCGTCTTGCAACTTTCGGCTCCGGTCACGATATCCGGCAGCTCAACTCTCGTATTGCGCCTGATGGGCGACTTTGCTCTCGATTCGCCTCTGGGACAAATCATGGCGCTGGTCGGTTCGGTGGACTATGTCGACGCCCGGGATGGCAATATGAACAACCCGGTGCCGGTGACTTTGACCACGGCGCCCGACGGCCCTGCGGTCGACGTTTTGCAGCCGGCCGAATTTCTGGATGTGGGAGGCAGCGGTGCCTTGCTGGCCCAGGTTTCGCGGGGAGCCCGTGATTTGACGGCGCTCAATTTGACCCTCTCAAATCCTGGCAGCGCAGGAACTTCGTTCGTCGCCGGAGATTCCATCCGGTTGAAATTTTTTGATGGGGCCCGGCAACCTCTGGATCCGGCGCCCTACCTGGACCGCATCCGGATCATGCGTGGCCCCGATGTGATGGGCTTCGTGGTTGATCCGGCGGCTGCCAATGGGGTCGTCATCTTGACCGTAGCCGGTGGGTTCCTGATACCGGGACAGAGTGCAGAAGTCCAAGTGAACCTCGATTTCAAACCCGATTGCCCGATAGGCACGATGGAACTGGTTTTGCCTGCTGATGGTGTGCGGGCTTTGGATGGAATCACTGGTGTCCCGGTGCAGGTGCGGCCGTCCCAAGGTTCTTCTTTTCCAATTTCCTCGGGCATTGCGGCGATCGTGATTCCCGCCGACGAACTGACTGTCGGTGCAGCCAGCCTGATGCCCCCAATCCTGGCCCCGGGGGCCGCCAGCTACACGGCTATGGCGGTGGAGTTGGCCAATCCGGCACCAGTGGGTAGTGGTGGCGTTGGTTTGCAGTCCTTGACCCTGGTTCAGGACACCGCCAAGGCCAACAACCCTGCCCTTGGCCGGCAACTCGATACTGTCAGGCTGCTTTGGGGTGAGGAGACGGTTGCCACGGCCGACGGTTTGGCCGACGACGCGACCAGCTTTACCTTGGTGCCTGAGGATCTGTTGATCATCGGGGCTGAGCAAACGGTAAAACTGACGGTCGAGTTGGTCTTGCG
>JADGEP010000541.1 GCA_016744275.1 Candidatus Krumholzibacteriia bacterium
GCGCCAACGGATGGGCCAGGGGAATCAGGTCGGGCGTTTTCTTGGTCGCCGCGATGCCCGCCAAACGAGCCACCGCCAACACATCCCCCTTGCTCAGCTCTCGGTCCAGAATGCTCTTGAGCAGGGCCGGGCCCAATTGAACCTGGGCTTCAACGGTGGCTTCACGGTGAGTGTGTTCCTTGGCCGAGACGTCCACCATATGGGCGCGGCCTTCGCTGTCGAAATGATTAAAAGGCAAGGCGGTCTCCAAAGCCGCGACCGGCAGCAAGCCGGCCGCGACAGAAAAATAGACTTGGTCCGATCGGCGCGGTCAGCGCACCAAAGACATGCGGCGCACTTCATCCACCACACCACTGCGCAAGCGATACAGATAGACGCCCGCACTCACCTGCCGGCCCGAATCGTCGGCGCCATTCCAGGTGAAGGTGTGGTCGCCAGCGCCCAGTTCCCCGTTCACCAGGGTGCGCACTTGGCGTCCGGCCACATCATACACCACCAACCGGGTTTGGCCAGCACTGGGCAAGGCGAAGGAAATGTTGGTCATGGGGTTGAAGGGGTTGGGCACATTTTGGGCCAGAACCGAAGGGCCGGATGGCACCTGGTCGCCCACCGCCGTGACTGACAGTAAATTCAAGCTGTACACACCCTTGCCGTGGGTACCAGCGACCACCAGGCCGTCGGCGGCGCGGGTGGACAGCTGATCCACCACCACGTTGCCCATCAAGTCTGGGCTCTCTTGACTCCAGACCGTGCCCGCACCGGCCAGGTTCAAGGTCGAGTACAGGCCGGTGCTGCAACCGACCAGGAAGACGTCGGTGCCGTCGACTGGCAGGATCGCCACCGTGCGGGTCGACGGACCATTGGTTCCCCCCAGATTGCCCTCCACCGCTGACCAGCTCGCGCCGGCATCATCGCTGTAGAAGAGACTGCTGACGTTGTAGTTGGAAACGGCAACCAGCAGTTTGCTGATGTCCGTCGGATGGATGGCGATGTCGGACACGTAGGCACCTGCGGGCCAATTGGCACCCATGTTCAAGGCCGCCGGCACGCTGCCCGCTCCAGCGGTGTCCGCGTTGCCCAGGCGGTACATGTGCCCCGACGCCGAACCATAGTAGAGCGTGGGGTTGGCACCGACGGTCATGGCCATGGTCGTCACCGACACCGAGGGCACGGTCGTCACCTGGGTCCAATTCAAACTCGTCGTCGCATTGGACCACAAGGGAATCGCCGTCACATCGCTGTTGCGCCAAACACCGCTGTCAGATCCCACATACAATTGCCGCGTATCATTGGGGTTCACAATCAAAGGATTGATGAATAGATATCCACCGCCGCCCGTGGGATCCACCCGCGTCCATCCGGCCAAGCCACCGGTGGTATTGTTCAGCTCCATCCGGTAAACGACTCCGTTTTGCACCGAGACCATATAACGGCCATCGGTGCCGGAGGCGTCAGCCACCGCGCAAAAGCTGCCATCGCCACCGAGGGCTTCAACCCAGGGTTGGGTCTCGTTCGTGTTGGAGGTGAACCAAGTGCCGTTGTCCTGCATGCCGCCGATGAGCACGTCGCTGCCAGGCAGGTTTTCATCAATGGCCACGGCGTAAAATTGGCTCGTATTGTAGCCGTTGCTCAAAGAGCTCCAGGCCACGTTGGCCGCTGAAATGTTATTGGTCCGGTGCACGCCACCATCGCTGCCGCTATAGGCCACCGTCGACGATCCCGGCTGAAAAACCAGCCAATGCTGATCGGCGTGATGATTCGCGTATTGCCATCCACCAACCCAGTTGTCGGTCGCATTGGTGGCAAAGCCGTTGCTGCTGCGCACCAAGTGCACGCCCCCGACGTACACTTCTTCCGGGTCGGTCGGATTGACGGTCACGACCTGGCAATAGCTGCTGTAGCACTGGATCGGTGCGTCGGCACCGGGGCCCGGCACGGCTGCCATCTGGGCGCTGCGGTCGGTGGTGATGCCGCCGGCACCACTGCCATTGCCACTGAGGTACTGGTACTTGTAAAAGCCCTCGTTGGCGGTGCCGTTGTGGTCAGTCACGAGATAATACAAAATCGACTCATCGGACGGCGCCAGGGCCAGGACGATGCGGTTGTAGCCAGTCAATCCGCCCGGAGTGATGTCGGTCCAGT
>JADGEP010000542.1:0-867 GCA_016744275.1 Candidatus Krumholzibacteriia bacterium
CCCGCGGTGTGGCCACCGATGGTGCGCGCATTGATACGGGCAGCGGCTCGGTTGTCCTGCAACTGGACCGCATGGGCGAGGGCAAATACGACATCGATACCGGCAGTGGCAGCATCGAATTGATCATGCCGGACAACGCCTCGGCCCGGATCAACGCCGACACCGGCAGCGGTTCGGTCAACAACGACTACGCCGGCAGCGAGGTGGTCCGCAAGGAGCGGCGTGAAATGGAGCTGGTCCTGGGTGACGGCGATTCCCGCGTACGGCTGGATGCAGGCAGCGGCAGCATCACGGTGGCTCGCAACTGATCATACAGTTTCACAGAGGAATAAAAAGAGGCCGTCACAGCGACGGCCTCTTTTACGTAGTGGAGGTATGTTGTCCAGAACCCAACGTGAGGAACTTGAAATGCCACGATCGCTGAAGACTCCCGTTTTGCCTCTGCTGCTGCTGAGCCTGCTCCTGGCCCATCCGGTCCTGGCCGAAGCCCCGGCCTGGGCCAATTACACGGTCACCTTCGAGTCCATCTGGAGCGCGGAAACCCATCCCCTGTCGTTCCCTCCCAGCCCCCATTTTTCGGGCCTGATCGGCGGCACACACAACGACAGTGTTGTTTTTTGGGCCGAAGATGAATTGGCCAGCACCGGCATCAAGCAGATGGCGGAGTGGGGCAGCAAGAACGCCTTGCAGGGTGAAGTGCAGACGGCCATTGGCGCCGGGCAGGCGGGCGCCGTCATCAGTGGTGGCGGCATCGGCTTGTCGCCCGGCCAGGTGACGACCTCGTTTGCACTGAGTCCGGAGTTTCCCCTGGTGACGATCACGACGATGATTGCGCCGAGCCCCGATTGGTTTGTCGGAGTGGCGGGC
>JADGEP010000542.1:877-2132 GCA_016744275.1 Candidatus Krumholzibacteriia bacterium
GCGAAACATGGCTCAATGAACTGGTGGTGACGCTGTATCCCTACGACGCCGGCACTGACAGTGGTTCCAATTACACCTCGGGTGATCAGGCTACCAATCCGGCTGATCCCATCAGCGCTATTGTCAGCGGGCCGCTTGCCCCCGGTGAACCGATCGGCACGTTGACCTTCCGCCTGGATGCCGCCGCGGCCGCTCCGCTGCCCGTTGCAGCAGTGAATCTGACGGCGCGTCCCAATCCTTTCAATCCCACAACCGTGTTTCACTATGAAATTCCGGCCTCGGCCCAGCAGGTGCAGTTGAGTGTGATTGATGTGCGCGGCCGGGTGGTGCGGCGCCTGACACCCGGCACCGGCCCGGGTCTCCATGCGACCAACTGGAATGGCCGTAGCGACAGTGGCGTGCCTTCGGCCAGCGGTGTGTACTTTGCCCGCCTCGAAATCGATGGCACTGCTGTGGTGCATAAGGTGGCCTTGGTGCAATAGCGCTTCCGCACACTGGACAAATGAATCAAAACAGGGTCCACTGATTCGTCTCAGTATTTTACCCGAGCCGAGGTGCCCTGTTTCATGTCCCGTGTGCGCACTTTTGATATCATTTTTGCCGGACTGGCCTTCGCGGTCTTGTACTTCCTGTTGCGCAGCGCCGGACAAACTCCCGACGGTTTGAGCTATGCTCTGGCGACGCGCACAGGAGTGGACCTGTATCACCCGCACCACTTGTTGTACGTCCCAGTCACTCGCTTTCTGTACCTGCTCACCGGTTCGCGGGATGCGATCGTGGCGGGGGTTTTGCACAATCTGATCTGGATGGTGGCTCTGGGTTTTGGCGCTTGGCGGGTGGCTTTGAATCTGCGTTGGGGTCATGCCGCGGCCCTCTTGGCAACCTGCGCGCTGTTGGCCAGCCGAGGCGTGCTGTTCTACAGCACCCATGTGGAAACCTACCTGCCGGCCCTGGCCTGCCTGACTCTTTTGACGGCCACCTGGTTCAAACCCCAGCGCAGTGATCTGGAGGCTTCGGCCTGGTTGGCTCTGGCGGTGCTGTATCACCAGACCAATGTCCTGTTGGTGGTGCCGTTGCTGCTGACTTCGGACCGGCGCCGGGTCGACTTTGTACGAGTTGTGCTGCCGGCCGGCGTTGCGGTTCTGGGGTTGTATGTTGCCGGTTGGAAGTTTGCTTCCAGCGGCATGGACTTTTTCTCCTGGTTGTTCACCTACGCCCAGGCGGATGTCCCGGCCTGGGGCCAGATGGCGCACTT
>JADGEP010000543.1 GCA_016744275.1 Candidatus Krumholzibacteriia bacterium
GACTTCACCGCCCACGGCATAACGCTGGCCATCGGGGCCCTGTTGGTAGCTGTAAGTGGCACCGCTGGTAATGTGTTGGCCACCAGCAGCCAGATGAGCCTGTTCGTGATTGCGCACTTCCCGGTCGCGTTGGCGCAGTTTCTGAATCTTGGATTGGTCTTCAGCGGTCAGTTGTTGGGAATCGGACGCAGGGGCAGCCGAATCCTGCGATTTTTGCAGAGATGCGGTGCCTGTGGGTTGGGTCGTGCTCTGAACCGACTGAATCAAAAGTCCATCCATTCTCGGATTCCATTGGCTCGCAGCGATCCCCAAGACTTTTGGGGGTTTCCTTATATCGGCTTTTAACGGGAAATCTTTAGGGTTTATTGGGCCGGATGATCTTCCTTGTGCATTTGCCGTGAACCTACTATACAATTCCGCTCAGGCCCTTTGTGCCCAGGCCTTTTGTTCAACCGGGAGTGTGTGTCGTGAGTATCGATCTGAACCTGTTTCACCGCCTGTTTCGCGCTCACCCATGGCACGGAGTGGCCATTGGTGACGACGCGCCTGAAATGGTGACGGCCTACATCGAAATTGTGCCCAGCGATACGGTCAAATACGAACTGGACAAGGCGACCGGGCACATGAAGGTCGATCGGCCGCAAAAGTTTTCCAACGTCTATCCGACCCTGTACGGCCTGATTCCTCAGACCTACTGCGGCGAAAAAATCGCCGAGATGTGCATGAGCAAGTCTTCGATGAAGGGCATCGTGGGCGACGGCGACCCTCTGGACATCTGCGTGCTGGCCGAAAAGTCCATCACCCATGGCGACATCCTGTTGCCCGTCACGCCAATTGGTGGCTTGCGCATGATCGATGACAACGAGGCTGATGATAAAATCATCGGCGTGATGCGCGGCGATGCCATCTACGGTCATATGCGGGATATTCACGAATGCCCGCCGGCATTGATCGACCGGCTCAAGCACTATTTCCTGACTTACAAAGACGCCCCGGGCGCCCGCAAACGCGAGACCGAGATCACCCACGTGTACGGGCGCGAAGAAGCCCACGAAGTGATCGACCGCAGCCGCCAGGATTACGATGCGCGCTATGCGGATTTGAAGGCCTTGTTCGAGGGGTTCCGCACCCGCTAGTTAAGTGACCCGAGGGCAACAGGTTCAAATTGGTCCGAGTTTGTGGTACTGTGTTTTCAATGCAGCAGCGGTTTTTCCGCGTCCACAAAAACCGAACTCGGACCAAGGAGCCCTCCCATGCGGTACAAGGATCTCCACACTCTCTCCGTTGAGAACCCCCGCTTTTTCTGGCGCCAACAGATGGATCTCATCGACTGGTATGAAAAACCGGAGAAGGTGCTCTACGAAGATGAAGAGGGCCTGAACCGCTGGTACCGCGGGGGCAAGCTGAACACCAGTTATCTGGCCCTGGATTACCACGTTGAGCATGGTCGCGGCCGCCAGGTGGCGATGTTTTTTGACTCTGCCGTGACCCACACCAAACGCCGCTACACCTATCGCGAATTGAGAGACGAGGTGGCTCTTTTTGCCGGCGCCTTGCGTGCGCAGGGTGTGGAAAAAGGCGACCGCGTCATCATCTACATGCCCATGATTCCCGAAGCGGTCATCTCCATGTTGGCCTGCGCGCGGCTGGGCGCGGTGCACTCGGTGGTCTTTGGCGGTTTTGCGCCCCACGAATTGGCTGTGCGCGTGGACGACGCCAAACCCAAGTGCCTGATCACCGCCTCGTGCGGCATCGAATTCAAGAACATCATCGACTACAAACCTTTGGTGGACGCTGCCCTGGAAGAAGCCGAGCATCCACCCGCGTCGGTGATCGTTTTCCCCCGGCCCCACGCCAAGGCCAACATGGTGGCCGGACGCGATCACGATTGGCACGAGTTGATGCACACCGCCGAGCCCGCCGACCCGGTGCCGGTCGCTTCATCCGACCCTTTGTACATCCTTTACACCAGCGGCACGACAGGCCAACCCAAAGGAGCCGAACTCAGCCACTCCAACATGCTGCTGAACGCCACCCTGAGCGACACCATGTACGAAAGCCATCCCGAGGAAGTTAACATCATCAGGGTGCCGCTTTTCCACTCCTTCGGGCAGAACGTGCAGATGAACGC
>JADGEP010000544.1 GCA_016744275.1 Candidatus Krumholzibacteriia bacterium
CATTCAGATCGCTGGTGGCGAAACGGCCACCGTCCAGGGGCACCAACGGACGCAGGTCCGGCGGCAGCACAGGCACACAATCGAGGATCATCCACTCAGGGCTGTTATTGCTCTGACGGAACGCATCGAGGATCTTCACGCGCTTGAGCGTAGCCTTCTTGCGTTGCATGCTGGTTTCGGTCTTGATCTGAGCACGCAGTTCCTGGTTGAGCTCTTCCAGATTGAGGCTGCCCAGCAGACTGCGCACCGCATCGGCGCCCATCTCCAGCGTACAGTTCCAATCGGGATGCTCTTCTTTCATCTCCCACCACTCTTCATCACTGATAACGTCTCCAACCTGCAACTCGGTGTTGCCGGGTTCGAGCACGACACTGGACTCGTAGTAGAGGATGCGTTCGAGATCCTTGACCTTCATGGCCAGCATCTGACCAATGCGACTGGGCAAGCCCTTAAAGAACCAGATATGGGCAATGGGCACGGCCAGCTCAATGTGGCCGAGGCGCTCGCGCCGCACCTTGCTCTGGGTCACTTCCACGCCACACTTGTCACACACCATCCCGCGGAAGCGGATACGCTTGTACTTACCGCAGTTGCATTCCCAATCCTTGACCGGACCGAAAATGCGCTCGCAGAAGAGGCCATCTTTTTCCGGCTTGAACGTCCGGTAGTTGATGGTCTCGGGTTTGGTGACCTCGCCGTAGCTCCACTCGCGGATCTTGTCCGGCGAGGCGAGCTGAATCATGATGGCGTTGTGGTCCGTGGGCTTTTTGCCTTCGTCACGAAATTTCTGGCCGAGCATGTATTTTCCTCCTGGTAGCCCCGCTTGGGCGGGGCCACCGGATCAAGTTCTGAGCTTTAAACGGCGTCTTCCAGGTTCACATCCAGGCACAGGCTCTGGAGTTCACGCATCAACACATTGAAAGACTCCGGGATGCCAGGCTCGGGCGGGTTCTCGCCCTTGACAATCGCCTCGTAGATCCGCGAACGACCCGTCACGTCATCAGACTTGACCGTCAGCATCTCCTGCAGGCAGTTTGCCGCGCCATAGGCTTCCAGGGCCCAGACTTCCATTTCACCAAATCGCTGGCCACCGAATTGTGCCTTACCACCCAGCGGCTGCTGGGTAACCAAGCTGTAGGGACCGATGCTCCTGGCATGGATTTTCTCTTCGACCAGATGATGCAGTTTGAGTACGTAGATCACGCCCACGGTCACTTCCTTATCGAAGCGCTCGCCGGTGCGGCCATCGTACAGCACGCTCTTGCCACTGGGATCCTGACCCTCTTCGATCAGGGCGTCCTTGATCTCGGAGATCGCAGCGCCGTCAAAAACGGGGGTTTGAATTTTCACACCCTTGTGCAGGGCTGCGTAGCCAAGATGAGTCTCGAGGATCTGACCCAGGTTCATACGACTCGGCACACCCAGAGGGTTGAGCACGATGTCAACACCCGTGCCATCGCCGAGATAAGGCATGTCCTCCTCGGCCATGATCTTCGAAACAACACCCTTGTTGCCGTGTCGGCCGGCCATCTTGTCACCCACGCTCAGCTTGCGCCGGCGGGCCACATAGACCTTGACCAATTTGACGACTCCGGGGGGCAGTTCGTCACCGCGCAGTGCGCGTTCGCAATTTTTCTCGTATTCCACGTCGATGCGTTCGCGTTCGCGGGCCGCAGCCTCGAACACGGAACGGATCCGCGCATCCTGCTTGTCGTCCTTGACCAGCGGCAAGCCCCAGTGAATCGAGTTGAAGTCCAACTCTTCGAGGGCCGCGGCGGTGAATTTGCGTCCGGACTTGAGCAGAACCTCGCCAGTATTGGCGTCGATGATGTGGTGAGCCGTCTGGCCCGTGAACATCTCGCTCAAACGCTCTTCGGCAATCTTGTTGATCTTGTTGCGATCGCGGTCACGACGGCGGCGCAAGGCGTCCAATTGACGGCGTTCTTCCTTCTTCGAACGGGAAGAACGGTCGTGGCGGCTGAAAACCCGCACATCGACGACGATGCCGTCCATGCCCGGAGGCATACGAATATCGAGAAATACGATCAGGTATTTCTTGCCCGTCTTGATGGCATCTTCGACGGCTTCTACGGCCAACTCGCCCTGGTTACGAGTATCGAC
>JADGEP010000545.1 GCA_016744275.1 Candidatus Krumholzibacteriia bacterium
GCAAAAACACAGGCCAAGGGCCAGCAGGCCCCGGCCCAGACCGCGCCGTTCTCTGACCAGTTGAATCGTGATGACGACTTGAAAGTCGATCGAGTCAAGGAAACCGAAGAGGCCGCTAAGCAGAAGGTCGACCAGGACGCCAAGAAAGAGGACAAGCGCAAACGCAGGCGCCTCAAACGCAATCGCAAACAATTGGGTGAATCCGAAGACGAACAAGATCTCGGCAGCACCGACGACGAAGAAGAAAGCCCGGAAGAGGAACAACTGGGCATCTTGATCGACATGCGCGTCTGAGGGCGCAACCGGGAGGCAGAACGTGAGCTGGAACCAGATACAAACCCTTTTTGACGGACAAGGCCTCATTTTTTGGGCCGCCTTGGCCGCAGTTGCCTTGGGGCTCACTTTGCTTTCGGTATCCATCTTCTTCCAAGTCCGCAAAATGCTTGCTAACAGTGGGTACCTGAAACGCCGTCAGGCCGCGAAGGCAGCCCGGGCCATCGAATCTGAAGTTTCCGCGGCAGTCGAGATTCAGGCTCCACGGATCACCGTCACCGACGACGGCTACCAGGCCGAAGGGTTCATCCCCACCGCAATTCCGGCAGCGACACCAGCGGCCGTTGCACCGGCGACAAGCGCACCTGTGGCCAGCGATCCCCGGCTCGCGGGCCTCTTGACCCGGCTCAAATCTTCCGCCGATCGCCTTGATCGCATCCACGGTAGCCTGGGGCACAACGGGGCCCGGCCGCAAGCCGTTGCAGATTCCTTGCTAAAGGGCATCAGTGAAGACGTCGATTATGTATACAAGACTGGTCGGGCTTAGTCCGGACTGTCGAGATTTTGCGTCCTGATGGAGGGACGGACCACTCTAATGTGGAGCAGGCATGAGCACGACCCTGGAGGCGGCGCCGGAAACGACTACGGAAGTCGATCCGCAAACCGCCAAACAACTGCAAAATATCATCATGACGACCCGGGACCTGCCGGCCATGCCGCATGTTGCCAGCAAGGTCCTCGAACTGTCGTCTGATCCCAATACTTCTGCCAAGCAGCTCCAACAGGTTATCAGCGACGATCAGGCCATGACCGGCCGCATTTTGAAGATTGCCAACAGCGCCATGTACAGTTGCAGTCGCAAGGTCAAGACCCTGACTGAAGCCATCGTCATGCTGGGCTTCAATTCCATCCGCAGCCTGGTGGTGACCAGCGCCGCCCGCAATCTTTACAATACCCGCAAATCCCGCACCGGGTTGAAGGAGCGCTTGCTCTGGGAGCACTCCATCGGCACGGCCTTCGCCGCCCGCATCCTGGCAAGCGAGAAGTCGCCCGGCTTGGCCGAAGAGGCCTTTCTTTCAGGGTTGATGCATGACATTGGCAAGTTGGTCCTGAACCTGAGGGTGCCCGAGCATTTCGATGAAATCGTACAGGTGGTCTACAACGAGAACCGCCCTTTTCACATCACGGAGACCGAGCTGCTCGGCTATGACCACACCCATGTGGGCGCTTTGTTGGTCAACAAGTGGAAGCTTTCGCCAGTGCTGGAATACGTCATTCTGAATCACCACAATCCTGATTCGATGACGGCCGAAAACCCGTTGCTCCTGTACCTCGACCTGGCCAATAAGCTCTGTAAAAAACTGGGCATCGGTTTTATCGATGACCCTGACCTGGACATCATGAATTGTCGCGCCAACCAATTGCTGCAACTGGATCCCGTCGTGTTCGAGAACACGGCCGCCATGTTGCAGGAAACGTTGGAATCTGAAATGGAAATCTTCATCTGAGGAAGCGTTGTGTCGACCTGCACCATCAGCCGCCAGGAAATCAATACGGCCGAACTCGACTTGATGTTGTCGACCATCGAGGACCTGCCCTCGATCCCCGAGACCCTGATCCACATCCTGAACGTGATCGACGATCCGGACAGTGGGCCGGCCGAGTTGGCCGCTGCCGTGCGACGCGACGCGCCTTTGATGGCCAAGATTCTCAAGTTGGCCAATTCTCCCTATTATTCGCCCCGCGGTGGCATCGCTGATATCAATCGCTGCGTGGCCGTTTTGGGCTACCGCACGGTGCGCCAGGTGGCGGTGTGTGTGGCAGTGGCCAGTGCGGTGGTGACAGCGG
>JADGEP010000546.1 GCA_016744275.1 Candidatus Krumholzibacteriia bacterium
TACATCCCCGAGTTGCGAAAATTCGACAACCCGGAATTGAACGCCATGATCGACGAAGTGATGGCCAGCGAATACCACCAGTGGCTGAACCGACCGACCGCCGACATCAAGGCCGACATCAAGTCGGGCAAGATGGCCGAGATGTACGAAGACATGTACCAGGTCAACACCAAGTAAGGGGCTGAGTGATGAAGCGATTCCAGCTCTTCATCCGCGGAATCTCGACGAACTGGACAGGAACGGTGGGGGTCGCTTTGACGACCTCCGCCTTCATCCTGTTCGTATTTTTCGAGTTGCTGCAGATCGCGGGAATCCTGACCAATTCCTATGTGGGTCTGATCAGTTATATGGCCTTGCCGGCCATCTTCCTGTTCGGCCTGATCCTGGTCCCTATCGGCTGGTGGAAATTCCGCCGGGCGACGGGCCGATCAACCTCGGAGTTGCTCACCCAGAGATTCCCGGACGACATGACCAAGGCCAAACGCATCGGGTCGTCCCTGATGGCAACCATCGCCTTGCTGACTTTGGTGAACATCCTGTTCATCGGCGTTGGCGGCGCACGCATGTTGCACTTCATGGACACACCCGAATTCTGCGGAACGGCCTGCCACTCGGTGATGGAACCCGAGTGGGTGGCCTATCAGAATTCGCCCCATGCCCACGTCAAGTGCGTGGAATGTCACGTGGGCGAAGGCGCCGGAGCCCTGCTCGACGCCAAACTGAACGGTTTGTGGCAGGTTGTTTCGGTCACCTTTGACCTTTACGAACGTCCCATCCCGACGCCGGTACACCAGTTGCGCCCGGCCCGCGAGACGTGCGAAAAGTGCCATTGGCCGGACAAATTCTACGGCGACCGGATCAAGACCTACGCCAAGTTTGCCATGGATGAGGAGTCCACTCCCAGCCATACGACGTTGGCCCTGAAGGTCGGCTCCGGACAGGACGAAGGCACCATTCATTGGCATGTTTCGGAGTCCAACGAGGTCACCTATCAGACCGCGGACGAAGAACGCATGCAGATGGAATGGGTCGAAGTCCGCAAGGGCGACGAGGTCAAGAGATACACCAACCAGAAGCCCTTCCCGGTTGATACCAACAGCGAAGGACATGCCGAAGAACCGCCTGCGGTCCGCAAGATGGACTGTGTCGATTGCCACAATCGGGCAACGCACATCTATCAGGATCCCGAAGCAGCGGTGAATAAGGCCCTGGCTGATGGCCGCATCAATCGCGAACTGCCCTTCGCCAAAAAGGTTGCCCTGGGCGCCTTGTTGGGGAACTACGGGACCGATAAGGATGCCAACCTGAAGTCCATCGAAGATGCGGTGCGCGGGCACTACATGCGCGGCGAAGAGAATGTCACCGGCTTGCTCTCGGACATCGATGAGATGGTCGCCGCGGTGCAGGATATCTATTACCAGAACATTTTCCCGATCATGAACGTGGGTTGGAATGCGTATCCTTCCCACCTGGGGCATCAGGGCCAGGCGGGCTGTTTCCGCTGCCACAATGCCGACATGGTTGACGAAGGTGGACAGGCGATCGATTACGACTGCACGCTGTGTCATTCGATTCTCGCGATGGACAGCGACAGCCAATTCCAATACCTGTTGCCGTTGTCGAAGGAAGATCCGGACCGCAAGATGCATCAGTATCTGCGCGACGAATTCCTGGGACAACCGGGACCGGGATTGCCGGCCGAGACCGACGCTGAAACGGGCGAGGCATTGCCCGGAAAGTAGTTTTTGCCCCTCGGCGGCAAGAGAGAAGATGAACAAGGAGGCAACCTTTGGGTTGCCTCCTTTCTCTTGAACCCCAATACTCAAGAGACGAGATGCTCTGTAAAAAGGACGATGCCCAGCGCCGCATTTATCAGCAGCCCCAGGGATAAACATGGATATCCGCAAAGCGACAGTCCTGGTCATTCTCATGGCCACCGCAATGCCAGTTGTTTCAGCCCAGGCGGGCAATGCCTATTCAAATGAAATTCCCCACCCCCAATCTCGCGGCCAGCCCCCACTCAGCCTCAATCCCGTCAGCGATGTGCCCCTGCTGGCCGTATTGCGCCTGAGCCCTCCCAATCGTCTGCTGGAAATCAGCTTCAGGGATGGTCATCTGG
>JADGEP010000547.1 GCA_016744275.1 Candidatus Krumholzibacteriia bacterium
GAACGGCGAAGTGGCCGGTTCCTGAGGCCACAACAACAGGCGCACCGCCCTGGCGATCGACGATTTTCCCGACTCGTTGGGACCGAGGATCAGATTGACTCCCGCTTCGGCATCAATGGTGAAAGGGGGCGCGATGCCCGGCATCTGGGTCAATGACAGTTGCTTCAGGTGCAGGGAGCGGTTCACGATACTCCCTCGCTGTTCTGGGCCAGCAACGCATTGAGAGCCTGGCGGCCAGACTGAATCAGGTAATCGCGGGCGTCTTGGCTGGTCGCCGCCTCGCTGGCATACTCCCGAGGCAAGGCGATCTCGTCAAAGCGTTGCTTGGCCTGGCGCACCAAGGGTTCGACCGCCGGATCGTGTGCTTCCAGAGCCACCAGACGTCGCGCCAATAGCCCGGGCGGATCCTGCCGTTGGGCCAGGGCTGCGAGGTCCAGGGGTGCGTTGACTTTGGCGCTCAACTTGTCGATAAAAATCCAGCAGCCTTCAACGGGCCAGGCCATGTCTTGGCCCTGCAATTTTTCCAGGGCACCAGGCAGGATGTGCGCCGCCGGATGAGTACCGGTCAGGGTGATGCGCAGCCCGAGGGCCAATAGCGGAGAATCAGGCGCGGGGGGCGGCACGTTGGCTTCGGCAAAAGCGAAAAGATGTTTGCGCAAAGCGGAGACCATCTCTTCGGCCGTGAGGTCCTGGGGCAGGTCGTCTGCCGCCAACTCCAGCTGCTCCCACCGCAGTGGCGCAATGTTCCGCCGTTCCCAACGGATGTCTCCATCGGGCGTCACGGTCATCAGGACGGGCCCGTGGGCTCCGGTCTCGGTGGGTGGTACCGCCCCCAAAGAACCGAGGTAAAACGGCCGGCCGGTAGCGCCGGGCGCAGGCACCGGGTCGGGTGCGTGAATGTGGCCCAACGCCCATCCGTCATAGCCCACGTTGAGCAACTCCGAGGTGGTGACGGGTGCGTAACGACTGCCCGAAGTATCCAGGTCAGCGTGCAGAAGGCCGATGGTGATGGTGCCAGGAACGGGGGCCGGCGGGTCCTGCAGTAACGGGCTTTCGGTATGATGAGACTGGGGGAAAGACCAGCCCACTATCCGGACACCGGGCGCGACGTCGCAACTGCTCCAGGTGCCGTCACGGCCCAGCAATTGCAGCCCTGCAATGGTATCGGCCAGAAGGGGCATGATGCCCGTGTCGTGATTGCCGGCCACTGCCACCGGAACAATGCCAGCAGCGTGCAGCGGTTTGAGGCAATCTTCCAGCTGCCGCCGGGCTTCAAACAGGTTGGATTCCGCGTGCACCAGGTCGCCGGCGAAGGCCATGGCCTGCACCTCTTCGTCACAGGCCCATTGCACCGCCCGTTTCAAGGCTGCAACTGGCCCCAGTTCTTCAATTGCGGGGCCGCCACCACTACTGACCGCATCGGGCACGCGGGACGCACGCCGGCCCAGGTGCATGTCACCGACAAAGAGGATTTTGGTGGGGGAAAGGGGTGTCATCCAGGCTCCGTATGTCACAAAAAAACCGACCACCCTATTATGGAGCGGTCGGTTGGCAGAGTCCAGTGATTCCGGTCTACTCGAGCAGTTTGAGGATCTCCATGGCGCCGTCCATCTCGCTTTCGACCTTTTGGCAAAGCTGTTCCGCCTGTTCCATGGTCAAGCCGAGCATTTTCAAGGCGTCCGGATCGCACTCCTTGGGGGCCCAGGCGCCGGGCGCGCCGTAGTCAATTTTGTAAGACATCAAATCAGCCACATGCACCAGAGCCGTCAATTGCGGCGCCTTGGTTGAAGAGCTGGGGTTGTGGTGGAATTGCACGGCGTCAACCACGGTGGGTGGGAAATTCCAGGACCGGAAAATTGTCTTGCCGATGGTGGCGTGGTTGATTTGGAAGAGCTCTTTTTCGCATTCGTACCAGCTGAGGTGCTGTTCCATGGCCACGGTGCAGACTTCCTTGAAGTCTTCCTCGAAATAACGTTTCTCGACCAGCTTGCCCAGGGAGAAATACATGACTGAACAATTGAAACACGCAAATCACTTTTAATAGTTTTATTGTTAAGAGAAAGAGTTATATTTCCAAAAATCACAATGAATATAAACAGCATTGTAAAAACAGCAAC
>JADGEP010000548.1 GCA_016744275.1 Candidatus Krumholzibacteriia bacterium
GACTCATACCGCTACCGAAGGCGCAGCAGCAGCAGCAGTCAGCGAAATTGACAAGCTTGCATGCTCGCGACAACCGAGTGTCCGGATGCGAGTTCTTGATTAAGGCAGCACGCAGGACGAGGCCCCTGCCCCGTCCGCAAGACGGGCCGCGAGGCACATCCTACGTGTTGACTTAAACATCAGGCCGCGAGCTAGTTCTGCGACGTGCAGTGACGGAGGCTGTGCCGATGTGTGGCGCTGGCACTTTCGATTCATCACCGTCGATGTCGCCAATGATCGGACTGCCTTCTGAGCTGCCCGGCAGGTCCACCGGAAAGCCCGGCAAGTAGTCGCCCGACGTGCCGCCGACATAGTCCGTATCCAGAACACAGATTTTGCTCGACAAGCCCGTATTGTTGGGCGTGTAAATGATTTCCAACATACCGTCCGCGTCCATGTCGCCCAGGCCGGGGCTGCCTACCCAACTGTCGCTTGCCACAAGACCCGTGAATTTTGGAAAGCCGGGATAGTCCGTGCCATCCTGCTGCACGGCGTATACGTAACGACTCTTGCAGTAGAAGACGATTTCCACCATGCCGTCGTTGTTCAAATCGCCGACGGCGGGGTCGCAACTGATGGCCCCCAGCGCCGTGTAAGGGAAGCCAGGCACATCGGTGCCATCATATTTGATGGCCATCAAACGCCGGGTGCCTGTTGCATCATTCTTGGTGCCGAAGATGATATCCTTGGCGCCATCACCATCGAGATCATAAAGGGCCGAGCCACTGCGACTCCATTCCCAATCCGCACCGGGACGGACAAAAAACAGACCGTTGGTCGCCGGGTTCGCATCGCCATCTCGCACCTCGGTACCATCTGCATGCCAAGCCCAAATTCGGCCGTTGAGGGTATTGACCACCACTTCGTCCTCACCGTCACCATCAATGTCACCAACCGAGGGTGTTGCCCAATTCCAACGGGATCCGGGCACCCCATCAGTCGACTGAGGCCAACCCGGCAATGCCGTTCCGTCGTGGCGCAAAATATGGATCTGATAGCTTGGACCACGCTCGGTCACAATAATCTCGGCCCCGGGTTGATCGTCAAGATTGGCCAAGGTCAATCCGGCCGGTTGCAGCAAAGTGCCCAGGGGGAAGTCTGAAAAGACACCCAAGGTTTGGGAATCGCTATCGCCGTCAATCAATTCCAAACCATCGTGGTGCCAGGCGTAAACCTGGCTACTGGCCAGGACGATTTCATTCTGGCCATCACCGTCAACATCGCCCACGACCGAATGGCTGCTTGTTTCGTCGGCGAAGGCAACCGGGAAGCCCTCCCGTTCAGCCGGAGCCGTGGCTTGCTCCACAACCGCTGACGCAATCGAAGGCACCCGCGATGAATCGACCGCAGCAACCTTGTAGAAGTAGCGGGTCAATTGGTCCAGGTTTTCGTCGCGGTAGTATGAAGTGCCTGCCACCACATCTTCGTTGACCCGCACATAGGTGCCGCCTGCGCTGAGACTGCGGAACACATTGTAACCGTAGATGTCAGAACTGGTCGAAGGGGTCCAACTCAAGGCGATCACATCGGCACCCAGGCTCGTATCGGTGGTGATGTCCAATGGCGCAACAGGTCGAGGCAACGAAAACTTGTGTTGAAAAGTGCGGCCATAGTTGTCCGTCAGCTGCAACCAGGTCGCCGTCGACTTGGAAATCTGATTGGCCTCCAACGAGAACGTCGCGCTGCCGGTCGCGTGCTCCATCAGACCCAGATTGCTCCAGGTTGAGGTGCTGTCGTAAATCGTGGTATTGGCGCTGCTGCTGCGCAGCTTGGCTTCGATAAAATCGATGACTCCATTGCCGAAGTTTTTCAGGTCCACGCTGATAACCAGTCGTTCGTCGTCTTCAGGGAAACCATTGCCGTTGCCATAGATCGTATCGTCCCAATCCAAGGCCACCACTTCAGCTTCCGAGCCGCCGGCCACCACTTCCCACCGTGTGGTGTAGGTGCCCGTTGCCCCGGTCAATTCCATGGTGAAGACCAAATTGGTTCCGTCCGGAATATTGGTTGCCAATTGCACCACGAAAGGTGTTTGAACCGCCGCAAACCCACCGGCAGCCACATCAGCGACGTTTG
>JADGEP010000549.1 GCA_016744275.1 Candidatus Krumholzibacteriia bacterium
GTTCCACGCCCCGGAATCGACACCCGCCCCGTGCCAAGGTCGCGCTTGAGATTGCGCAGGTCGGTGACCATGTCGTCGGCAGTCTGATAGCGACGCTGCGGCTCCTTCTCCAGAGCTTTCGAGACGATCCGCCCCGTTTCACCAGGCACATTGTCCACGAGCTCGGAGATCGGCTGCGGTTCATGAGACAGAGTGGCACTGAGGGCCTCGATGGCGGTGTTGCCGTTGAAAGGAAAGCGGCCCGATGCCATTTCGTAAAGCAGCACACCCAGGGAAAAAATGTCGCTGCGGTGATCGACCTCGTCGCCGCGCGCCTGTTCGGGTGACATATAAGCCACCGTGCCTAAAACCACACCGGCGATGGTGAGTTCACGGCTGATGGTTTCCAGTTGCGCGGTCGCACCTTCGCCCACACCACTGCCGGCATTGGAATCGAGCAGCTTGGCCAGACCAAAATCCAGCAGCTTCACCTGCCCCTCGTCAGTGACCATCACGTTGTCCGACTTGAGGTCGCGGTGCACGATGCCGTGCTTATGTGCGTAGGCAATCGCCGAAGCAATGGGGATGGCAAATTCGAGCCATTTCGATATCGGCATCGCCCGCAGACCAACGACTTCGCGCAGCGTGCGGCCGACAAGCAACTCCATCACCAGAAAAGGCGTGCCCTCGACTTGGCCCACTTCATGAATGACCGCAATATTCGGATGTGACAAACCCGCCGCAGTCTCGGCCTCGCGTTGGAAACGCAACTTGCGCTCGGCATCTGCCGTCAGGCCAGGCGGCAATATCTTGATCGCCACATTACGCTTAAGTTTCGTATCCTGCGCGCTCCAGACCTCGCCCATGCCGCCGGAACCGACTTTCTCGATCAAGCGGTAATGGAGTATGGCCTGGCCCGGTTTCATTTCCATGAATTGAGACATTCTGAAGGAGTGATCAAACGATTTGGCATCCAAAGAGGCGGCAATATAGCAGAGAATCCGTCTTGTTGCAGTGATTTACTGAAACGGGCCGGCTAGGCGGCTCGCAACGGCAATATGGCGCTCGGCCAGTCCAGAGCATATTTTGATCAAATTCTCGCATCACTGAAGACAGGCAAGTGCAGCTCCCCCGAGAGGTCATTTTGGATTACAAACTTTTTTGCCCATGCCCGGATGAACTGACAGAGCTTTTAGCCGCTGAAATCTCTGCCATTGGCGGCACTGGTGTGCACACAGCCTATTGCGTGGTGTATTTCGAAGCGACCGAAGAGGTGGCTTATAAGGCCCACCTGAATTTGAGACTTGTGGGCCGATTGTGCCGAGTCCTCAAAGAGATTCCCGCACAGTCTCCCCGGATAGTCTTTGATAAAGCCCGCAGGATACGCTTCGACAACCTGTTTTCTTCGGATTTGCCCATCAGCATCAACGTTGCCTCCGGCAATGCGGGAAAGGCCATGGAAACCCACCTCATCGGCAGCAAACTGCGGGAAGCCATCAACGACTGTTTTGAGCATCACAAGAACGTCAAGCCCAATCAAAGCTCGTATAAAGCCCCCATTGGCGTGAATGGTTTTTACAACAAGAACCGCCTCATGGTCAGCCTCGACACCTGCAATGAAAGCCTGCATCGACGAGGCTTCCGGGAGGATGGCCATCCCGCTCCCTTGAAAGAGACCCTGGCGGCAGCTTGCCTCGCGGTGTGTGAATATGACGGCACCATTCCCTTCTACGATCCTATGTGCGGCAGCGGCACCATTGTGGTCGAAGCAGCCATGATTGCCATCAACCGGGCTCCCCTGATCAATCGCCCGGAGGGTGGCTTTGGCTTTGAATATTTGAAGGACTTTAATGCCGAAATCTGGCAGTCGGTAAAAGACCAGGCCAGGCGCGATGAACGGCCGCTGAAGACAACAATTCATGCTTCGGATATTGACCCAGATTATTTGAAAATCGCCCAAAAGACCGCCGCCAATGCCGACCTTGAACCCCACATTCGGTTTTCCACCCAGGATTTTTTCAAGACTGAAAAACCAGCGGAGTCGGGCCTGCTGATCGTGAATATTCCTTACGGCGTGAGGATGGACGATAAAGAAATCGATGGCGAATATCTGGTT
>JADGEP010000054.1 GCA_016744275.1 Candidatus Krumholzibacteriia bacterium
ATGCGCCGGTAAAAGCCACGCCATAGACATGATCGCGCGGCTCGACAAAACGGTGATAGATCTGGGCCACGCCTCCGTTGCGCAGGGAAGATTGCTGCTCGGCGGTCAAAGGCACATTCAGAACATCATGGCCTTCACTCAGGCTGATGCTTTGCGGCGCCGGCCCCTCAGGCAGGCCACGCACCAGGATCACCAGGGCGGTTTCCTGTTGGCCGAGGAAGTCTTCTTCCAGAATTTGCAGGCGCTGCTTTTGTTCGGCGAGCAGGTTTTCCATCAGGCCCAACTGGTTCTCCAATTCACCCAGACGCGTAACGCTGTCTAACAACTGGCGGCGAGCGGTGGCTGCGGCCTCCACATCAACCGTGTCGCGGGCCGCGGCAATGGCCGCCGCCATTTCCTGCAACCGCAGCATGCGCGCGTCGATCATCTCTGCCCGGCCGTCGCGCGTCAGGGTGGTCATCAGGCGCAAACGGTCCAGTTGGCCGCGCACAAAGACGCGGTTGTCCCGCAGAAATTTCAGGCTCCCATGCTTGGGGCCTTTGGTTTTTTCGCGCTTCACTTCGGTGTGCACGGTGACGTCTTCATCCGGCGGGTTGGTGGTTCCGGCCGACGCGTTGGCGCACAGCAGGATCGTCACGCCCAGCACTGCGCCGGAGATCGGATTTCGACAGGTAAAGAGATTCATGCCCTACCCCTTCCACTTGCGGACGATTTTGCCTTCGGCAGCGTCCACGACCACCAGCAGGGTGGGTTCGGTTTCTGAGGTGTAGATCACAGTCCAGGTGCTGCGGTCGGGATGCTTCTCGTGGAAGGCGCCACGGATGAGGAACATCGTGCTGAGTTGGCCTTGGTGGGTTTCGCAATACTCCAACCCCACTTCTTGCTGGGCGACGGCCAGGATGTCCCGGCTATCGAGCCATTTTTCCGGCAGGGGCGGCGCCTCAAAATCAAAGTCCAAATCGGCCGCCTCGAGCACCTTGCCATCGC
This sequence comes from Candidatus Krumholzibacteriia bacterium, assembly GCA_016744275.1. GTDB lineage: Bacteria > Krumholzibacteriota > Krumholzibacteriia > LZORAL124-64-63 > LZORAL124-64-63 > JAGRNP01. The sequence goes on from JADGEP010000054.1 coordinate 988, forward strand.
GCAGGGAGTACCCGCGCGACTGGCCCGATGAGGGCGAATGGAACAGGTAGCCCCAGCGTTCGGCCGCACCGGTTGCGGTCAACGGTTCGTCGTTTTCGAGGTAAACCAACTCGGCGTCGGCCGACCAGATCCGGGCCGCGTCCCAGGCCAGGGACAAGCCCTGGTGGGCGGTGAAAGGCGGCTTGTCGCCGGCGACTGCGGACGAGGCCGCAGCGAGAACCAGGAGACCGGCGATGAACGTGGACATCTTGTTCATTATCAATCCTTTAGAACAGGAACGTGGTTCCCACGGAAAACTCGAAATTGGTATTTTCCCGCCGCGCGCTGGCCGGGCCCGAACTCATGGCGTAGCTGCGAAATTCGAAGCTCACCGCGGTCTTTTGCTTCACGTAGAAATTCAATCCGGCCCCGTAGTTCAGGCCGCTTTCGGTGGTGCCTTCCATGATCGAACTGCCTGTGCCCACCGTGATATAGGGCACCATCTGGCGGCCCGGAAGCAGCTTCAGGTTCACGTTCAGGGCGTAATAGAGCATGTGGAATTCTTCTTCTTCGAGGGTCAGACCGAAGAGCGATTCGACAATTTCGGCGGGGCGCTGAATGTGGGTCCAACCCAGGTTGCCCTCGACTCCGATATACTCGAGCATGTAGTAACCGAAGCGCCCGCCGAGTGAGAGCGAGTTGGACTTGCGGTCGAAGGCGTAGCCGCCGCCGTAAGCCGTCATGGTGAAGCTGCCGACGCGGGAAAACAGACGCGGATTGGGCCGGAATTCGAGGTCCGACATGTCGTCAAATTCTTCGCACAACGAGGCGTGGATCCAACCGGTATTGGTCTGGGACAATTGCACGTTGTACCAGTCGTCTTTTTTGGCGATGACGACGAAGGTGGCGCCCTTGGGCTGCACCGCCATCATGGCGAAGCTGTTGCCTGGACCACTGCGCACGATGTTGTCGCCCGCCCGGGTCAGCCGCACGCTTTTTTCGGTCAGGATGTGGGGCTGGTTCAGCTCCGGCGCGGTGCGCGGCGCGGTGGTGGGTTGGCCGGCCAAAACTGTGCCAACCATCACACCAGTCACCAACAACGATAAAAAACAGGCTCTCATCTCAGGCCCCTCGCTGGCTTGTGCCAGTTGTAGACGTTACCCCAGGTCCAGCACCCAGGAGATTTGCAAGCGATAGCTCCAGTTCACGAATTCCTGCCGTTCGAAAACGATCTCATCGCCGCGGCGGTGACTCGTATCGAGGGAAAACCGCGATTGCTCGGCCAGCAAGGCGGCGCTGACCTGATCGCCAAAGTCGCGTTTGAGCGCCAACCCCAGCCCCAGGTTCATTTCGTCGATGGGGTCGTAGTGCACGGTGATATCGCCGCCGGGCACGCCCGTCGGAATGATGGTTTGGTCGGGCGCGTAACGCAGGCCCATCTGGCCAATCAAAGCCGTGCCCCACAACTGCCAACCGGCCCTTTCCAGCACCCGCACCTGGCCCAGAAAATCCACAGATGTCAACCGCACCCGCGGATCAGGTTCAGCCAAGGCCAGCCCCGTGCCTTGGTGGGTTTGCCAACGCGTCAAACGCACACCGCCAGCAAATCGCCCCCGGCCTGCTATCGCTTCGGCGGCAAACAGAGCTGCCGGGCGAGTGTCCCAGCGGTAGTTGTCCAGGCTTTGATCCGGGTTCACCGCGCCGGCGCCCAGGCCAGCGGCCAGCCACCATTCGGCTTGTTCACCGGCAACGGCGCTGGTGCTCATCAGCAGCACCAAAACCAGCACCAGACTCAGGTGACGAACGCTCACGGCGTACCTCCACCGCTCGGGGCCATCAGGTCCAGGGCAAAGCCGGTGAACAGCAATTCGTACTGGTCCACGGGAAAGGGCGTGACGACCAGCGAGTCGCGGTTGTCCTCCAACTCGACCTCGTCGCCTTCGCCCAGGTACAGCAGCAGGTACAGGCCGCGGTTGGCCACCGAATCAGGGTCACCGGTGAACATGTCCGGCGGCACGGTCACGTCGAAGGCCAGGTCCACCCGTTGCATCAGGTGGTCAAAACCCGTCACCGCCCGAGTGGCGCGGCCGGCGGTGACCGAATGGTTCAGCACGCGCTCGACTTGTTTGGCCGTTTCCAGGCTGTGGTCGTCGGGGTCCAGATCCAACGCGGCCGGGCCCAGCGTATCGCTGTAGCGCACTTCAGCGACCAGGAATCCGGTCCGGATATCGCGGTAAGTGATTTGCCCCGCCACTTGCACTGACAGCGGTTCATTGGCAGCCAGGTTTTCGCCGGGCACCGGATCGCTGGAAACGATCTCCAGCAACGTCCAGCGCTCGTCGATTTCCGGCTCACCGAGGCATCCGGCCAAGAGCAGCAGGCTCAACAAGGCGGCCAGGCAAAGGCCAAACGGTCGGATGGATTTGAGTGACATCACGTTTCGCCCCTATTTCAAGAGAGTCATTTTGCCGGTGGATTTTTCGGCGCCCAGCACCACGCGGTACAGGTACACGCCCGAACCGGCCGGCTCACCGGTGTCATTGCGGCCATCCCAGACCACGGTGTGCAAGCCCGGCGTCGGCGCGCCGGATTCCAGGCGCCGCACCAGGCGGCCACGTGGGTCGTACACATTCAGGCTGTAGTTGTCCGCTGCCCCGGCCGGAACCAGAAAGCTGATGGAGGTCGACGGGTTGAAGGGGTTGGGCGAATTGCCCACCACTTTCAACGAACGCGGCAGGTCCGGATCGCCGGCGCGAGCCAGGCTCACGGTTATCTGCACTTCGGTATCGGGTTCGGTGTCGTAGGTCGACTGGGCGTGCAGGGTGAGCAGGTATTCGCCCGCTTCCCATCCGGCCAGATTGTCGGCCGCTTGCAGGGCCACCCGTTGCGCACCGGCGGGGTGCAAGCCGGCGCGGTTCACCGAAATCACTTCGCCGCTTTCGGGATCGCTCAACTCGACGGTCAGTTCGGCGTGGTCAGTCAGGAATATATCGACCGACGCTGCACTGCCGGGCACGAGCACCGGATTCTGCACCTCAACGCCCAGGCCCATCACGCGCAGACCTGAACCACTGTCCCATTCTTCAACCAAGACGCCCCGGCCTTCACTGGATCGCTGGCTGGTGCCGTTGCGGTGATCGGTGATCGTCACGCTGGGCACGTGGAAGGCGCGCGGGCGGGTTGTGGTGGCCAAAGTGCCGGCCACTGATTTCAGGCCCGCGGTGTATTTGATGATGCCGCCCTGAGGACTGGTGGCGTACACGTTGCCCCAGTGATCGCTGGTCAAAGAAGTGACCGCGCCCAGGTTGTGGACTTGCTGCCCAACCCACTGCAGGCTGCCGTTGTTGTCGCGCAGTTGCACCAGGCGGCCGTTGTGGGCATCGGCTACGTAGATGTCCGTGGTGTGGGATCCGGCCTCGCGGCCCACGGTCAGGGCCAAGGGCCCGGCGAAGTCTCCCGGGCGGCTGCCCAATGTGCCCAGGCTCGAGGTCAGGTTGGCCTTCTCGCCCGTCAGGCTATAACGGCGGATTTCGTTCTGGCCGGTATTGGCCACGTACAGCACGTCGTCTTCGGCAATAAAAGGAGTGCCGCCGTCGGAAAAGGCCACGTCGTAAGGCTGATTCAAGTCGGCAATCTCAAATTGCGGCACCAAAGTGATGCGGTCGTACTCGGTGACGGTCTTGAAGACCAGCACGCGGTTGTTGTCCGTATCGGCCACATAGACCTGGCCCTTGTCATCAACCGACATGCCACGCGGCGCTTTCAGCGGCCCAAAGCTGCTGCCCTGGCCATCAAAAGCCTGCAGGTCCTTGTCCAGCTCGCCAAACACCAGGCGATTCCAGGCCGGATCGCTCACCACCTGAAAGTAGCGCGCCTCCAGGAAGGGAAAGTGGTCGTAGACGTCGACATTGCCGACGATGACCGTGGCGTAGGGCGTTTCGAAAAGATCCCGGTCGACGGTCTGGTTGGCGACCTGGCGCGACAAGACGTCGACCTGGCCGTCAGCCAGATACGGCAACGGATTAAACGTGCCGGCGGTGGCGGTCCCGGCCAGCAGCAGGGTGATGATCAAAATTGTCCGGTACATGTCCGACTCCTTCTATGCAGACGACTCAGAACGCGATGCTCACGCTCGTCTCGAAAACGTTTGCCGTGAAGTTGTTGCTATTGAAATACCGTTCGTAGGTGAAATTGAGTTCCGTGTGCTCGAGAAAATCGACCCCGCCGAGCAGCCGTTCGGGGTGCCAGGTGATGTGTCCGCCAAACAGATGGGCGCCATAGGAACCCAGCCGGTAGTCGGCCGTTTGGTAGCCACCCACGCTGGTGGTATTGCGGTAATCTTCGCGGTAAAACCAGGCAGGCAACTGCGTGTAGTAGCGGTAGCGGTAACGCACCGTCACTTCGCGGGAAATCCGTTGGCCCAGCTTCAGGCCGTAGGTCTGCGAAGCGACCTCCCAGTCATCCTCGTAGTAGCGGAAGTCGGCCTTGAGGCTCGATTCATTGCCCAGGTATTGGCTGAAATTCAGGAACGCATTGCGCCGGCTGCGGCTGGTCGGATGCAGCTCCGACTCAATCTCACCAGCAACGTAGACGCCGCGGTACGGGTCGTGCTGCTGACCCGTCACCGCGTTCAGTTCAACGCCGAACCGGACCCGCGAAGTGGTCGTCAAAATCTGAGTCGCCACCAGGTTCCAGTGCATCGTATTACGATAGGCCGAACCCTGGCTGCCATCGGCCTGGTAGGGCGTGATGTCATCCCAGCTGTAGCTGGCCCCACCGGACAGATTAAAATTGTCGTGCAGGAAGTTGCGGTTGTAGCCGCCAGCAACCATCTGGGCGAAATAATCGTTTTCTGAAGAGACGTAATAGCTGGCGTTGGCGCCGCGGTAATCCACCGTCGCCTGCATCGAGTTGCGGATCTTCACAAAATCCTCGAAGGCGTCCTGAGGGTCGATGATGGGCCGGCTGGCCGAAGTCACCGCGTCGACCAGATCAGGCGTGCCCGGGGCGGCGTCGATGGCCGGTACGATCACCTTGTCGTGCACCCACTCGAAGCTGGCGGTGATCTCACTGTCCGATTTCAGGGCGTAGTCGATGTAGTGCGTAAAGACACTCACACCCTCCACATCGGAGAACATATTCAGCGCGTAGGTCGCCGAATTTTCCTGAATCTTCAGCCTCGCGGTGGCAGGCTGCGCCATCAGGGCCGACAGGACCATCAAGACCGTTGTTTTTGCCCAGAAACGTTTCATTTGCAGGCACACCCTCCGCCGGCACCGCCGACACCTCCGGTCGACCCCTCACGGGCCTCCAGCCATTTCATTTCGTGCCGCGCGGCGGCCACTTCGTGGCTGTTGGTCATCAACTCATCAGCCATGTGTTCCATCTCGTAGGGTTTGACGGCTGCGCAGCCACAGGACACAGCCACCAAGCCTGCCGTCATTGCCAGCAGGGACCATTTTTTCAGGCGCGCCATCATGCCTTGGGCCTCCGGTCTTTTTCGCTCAGCAAGGCTTGAACTTTTTCTTCCATGCGGGCCAGATCCGCGGGCGAACTGCCCTCAACCCGCAGCACCACACGGCCACTGCGATCGATGACATAGGACGTCGGCACCGCCGGCAAATCCAACTGCGCCGCCAGGCCCCGGGGCCCGTCCAGCCAAACGCTCAACTTGAGGCCCTCATGGGAGACAAAGGACCGAGCGTTGGCCGCCTTGTTGTCGATCGAAATGGCGACCACCCGCGCGCCCGTGTTCTGCCAGGCCGTGTTCCACTCGTCGAGAATGGGCAGCTCGCGCAAACAGGGCGCACACCAACTGGCCCAGAAGTTGACCACCAGCACTTCGCCTCGGTAGTCATTCAGGCTCACCGGCGTGCCGTCCAGATCCACCATCTGGTGCTTCATGATCAAGGCACCGGGCTGCTTCGGTTCAGCGGCGCTGGCCACCCCGACAACTGCCGTGATCGTCACGACAGCCGCCAGAATTTTGAGCGTCAAAGATCTCGCACTCATGACTTCTCCTACTTGCGGTACTGGGCGCCCATCAGCACCCACAAGGTGAACAGTTCGCGTTCTTCGGGAGTCAACGGACCACTGGCCGGATGGGGCCCCATGGCCGACGCCTCGCCCACGCCGTGGATGTAGTCGATCAACGGCGAGCGCGACGGGAATACCGGCCGCACCGCTTGGCGCATGGAGGTTTCCGACTCACCCGAGAGATTGATGTAGGCCCGCGGGAAAACCATGTTCATGCGACCGGTGGTGTCCGGCACTGCTGTCAGGTCCAGGAATCCCGGCGCGGGAATCGTATCGATGACGGTGGTCAGGATGTCGCCCGGTTGCATCAGCGTATCGCGGGCGGTGTAGGTCTGGAAATGACAGGAAACACACTTGGCCGCCACGATGGGCGCGATGTCATCCTGGTAGTTGATGTAGGTGTAGTCGGCCGGTTGCACGTTCAGATCCGAGGGCTCCATGGACCGGGCAATGGGCGTCGGATTGGTGATGTGCTGGGCAAAATCGCCGCGTTCCTGGTGGCAACCGATACACTCGACGGCCTGCTCACCGGGCTGCACGTAAATCCAGGTGCGCTTGGTCACAACCTCACGGTGCAGGCTGTCGACGGTCGCAAAGGTGATCGGGACATTGGCCGGCGCCTTGAACTTGACCGAACCATCAGGATAGACCGGCGCAAAGCCCAACAGGGCGCGCTTTTCAAACTCGTTGGCCGAAAAATCATTCGACTCGCCGCGCACCGTCGGGATGCCCACCAGAACGGCGACTTCTTCCACCGGGTCGACACCATGAATGGGCACGCGCTGGCCGTCGTGGTCGCTGCGGTTGAACACGTCGCCGGCCGTGAATACGCCAAAGTCCACCGAAGGGTCGCCCACCGGATCGATGATCGGCGGCGGGTCGTGGGGCGCCAGCAGTTGGGCGTCGTAGTCATTCCAGGCCGGATCGTTGTACAGGAAAGTCAGGTTCTCGATGGACAGCGTGGCGGGGTCGGCATCGGTGCCGGCTCCCGACTGGCTGATCGTGAAAGTGTACAGGCCGTAGTCCACGTCCTGCTCCTCGGCCGCAGGCAAGGTGTACGAAGCGATGTACTTGTTGCCGCCCAGGGCAAACGGGTACTTGAACACACCATTGGGCCAGGGCGCGCCGTCGTTGTTGGCCTGCACCGTCAGCACATCCCAATGTTGGTCGGCGCCATCGAGCACCGGATCAGCGGCGCCGGCTTCAAGCTTCAGCACCGCGATCGGGCCCGCATCTTCGTTGACCATGGTCGACTCGATGGCGATGATCCGGCCATCGGGCATGACTTGGGGATGGAAGAAATTGCGATTGTGCGGACCGTACTTGTGAAAAGCGTGGGTGCCGTCCGGATTGCAGACAAAGAGCGGGAAGCGATTGAAGGTACCGAAATGTTCCCAGCGCGTGTAGATGATCTGGCCGCTGGCGCTCAGCACGGGGTCAAAATCGTCGCTCATGTTGAAACTGCGGCGCACGATGTCCGAGCCGTCGGCTTCGCAGGTGTACATCACTTCGGCCGGCGAGTGGTTGTACTCGTCCATGCCGCCGTGGCGCGAACTGGTGAACATGATCTTGCCGTTGGGCAGGTACAGCGGGTCAAAATCGTTGCCGCCACCAGCGGTGACCTGGCGCAGTCCCGAGCCATCAGCATTGATCTCAAAGATGTTGTGCTGGCTGGCGCCCTGAGGCCGCATGGAGAACAGGATCCGCTCGCCATCAAACGAGACGCAAGGATCGCTGACCGAAGCGCCCGTGAAGTTGGTGATGTTCGTCACCACGCCATCGGGCGAGATGGGCGACAGTTTGAACAGGTTGCCATTGGCCCGGCTGCGGTTGAGGGTCTCCTCGCCGTCGGTCTTGACGAAGACGATGGCCTCGGTCGTATCTTCCTGGTTGATGATGTCGTCGGGCGCGCTGTTGCGACATCCGGCGGTCCCCAACACGGTGCCGAGCGCAAGCCCAATCACCAGCCGGATTCCCCATTTATTCTTCAGTTCGTGCTTCATGCCAACTCCCTGTGGAATACCGGACAGCCGAATGGTTTCGGCGTGCCCCGAGTGAGGGTCATCCCCCGAGACCGCGATAAAAAACGAGACCGAAGGTGTACTCCGGATAGGTATAGGCGACGGTGTCTTCTTCGCCGCGATGCTGACCGAGGATCACGGCGCTGCGCAGTTCCCCACGCAAAGCCACGTCATCGCGGAGGTAGACTTCGAGTCCGCCCCCAAAGGCGAGAATGTTCTTCGTCACCGGATCGGCCTTGAGGGCCTTGCCGGGATAGACCGTCATCATTCCGTACCCCGTCGTGAGGTAGGGCTGAAAGCGGCCAGGAAACGGGTAGCGCACCTGCAGGTTGAACGTGTGCAACAAAGCGTGCAGGGAAGAGGCCGGGTTGTGGCCCAAAGAGACTTCGTACCCCAGCCAGTGGTCGGGGTTGAAGGCCAGGCGCATGGCGAAGAGGTCATCGTCGCCCAGCTTGCCCACCGCCGGGCTGAAACCCAGGCGGCGTTGGAACTGGCGCTTGCCCTCGGAAACATGAGCCGCTCCGTTGTTCATTTCCGGCACCAGGAAAAAGCGCTGGTCGTCTTCGTCGGCGCGGGTCGGAGCGGCCATCGTCCAGGCCGCCGCGATCAGAAATACCATCGCAAAAATTTTCATTGCAGCTCCCCTGCCTCGATCCAGTTCAGGATGGCCTGATAGCCAGGATCGGATTTTGAAAGGAAGCCGTGTTGGGCGGCATCGGCGGTGTGCACGGCGCCGCCTTCGGCCTCGGCCAAAGGCTTGGTCAGCAGGTTGCTGTTTTCGGGCTCAACCGGATCCAGTTGCCAGTTGGCCTGGGCAAAATCGAAGTCGGCGTCTTTGTCGTCGAAGGGCGACAGCTGAAACGAACCCCGAAGACCGCCGCCATGGCAGGCAATGTTGTCGCAGCCCTTGCTCGTGAACAGCGGGTAGACCGTGGCCACGAACTGGGCCTTATCCACGACAAACTCCTGCCCACCGCTGGGCGCAACCGGATCGCCCGGCGAGGCGGAATCACATCCGCCCAAGAGGGCGCACCCAACGAGCAGAAGCGCGGCGACGCGGAGGGTTTGAGCACGATTTTGCAGGCGATTCATCGCATCTCTCTCGTATCTCTCCAAAGAAGGTCCGATTTATTCAGTTATTTCCTATCGGAAGACTGGGAAATAACTGAAACCCTAAGATCCTTATGGATACTGGCTTTTCATAAACCAGATGCTTTTTGCCCGATTTGGCGGCAGTGCAACGTGCAGATATCAGATGTTAATTGTCCGATTATGGTCGCAAATGCCCCGTGGCTTCCCGTCCTTACCCCAGCCAAAGTGGCCAAAGCGCGGGTTGTGGGCATGTGCAAGGAGTGGTCCCTGGACCACGGCCGGAGGAAAAAGTCAGCCGGGGCAGATCAGAAGTAGCGGACCTTGATGGTTTCGGGCAGGCCTTCTTTGAGTTGGAAACTTTCGCGCAGAGATTCTTCGACCCAGATCATTTGCAGGTTGCCGGCGGCCTGTTCGACCAGCACCACACCGTGGCCGAAGCCATGCCGTTGGCCGGCCATCCGGTGCGTGGGTCCAGGATGTGCCCATACCGCTGGCTCTCTGGCGTGTCTTCATGCATGACGAACTGGAAGTAGTTGCCCGACGTCGCCACCGCCTGGTTGCGCAGGGTGATGCTGCCCAGATAGTCGTGCCGTTTTTCGGGGTCCATGATGCCCAACGTCCAGGCCTCTTTTTCGGGCGGCGCGCCCAGGGCAATCATGTTCCCTGACAAGTTGATCAAGGCGTTGGTCACACCGGCGTCGTGCAGAATTTCCCCCACCCGGTCCACGCCATACCCTTTGGCCACACCGCCCAAATCAATCCGGGTGGCCGGATGCAGGAAACGCAAAGTCCCGGCGGTGGCGTCGTGTTCGAGATGCGGCCAACCCACCGAAACACGGGCTGCGGTGACGGCCTCGGCAGACGGCACGGACGGCTCGCCGCCCAGAAACCCCCACAATCGGACCAGCGGTTCGACTGTGATGTCGAAGGCGCCCTCACTGGCGCGCCCCACTTCGCCGGCCACCGTGAGCACACGATTGACTTCAGGTTCCAGAAGCACGGTTTCGGAACCGGCCAGGCGGTTGATGCGGGCCGTCTCGCTGATTTCGGTCCAGTTGGTCATCAGGGAATCGGTGTGGTGCAGGCTGAGCAACGCCTGGTAGGCCAAGTCAGCCACCGCGGCGGAATCCGGCGCCACCAACGTCAGCGAAGCCGTGGTGCCCATGGTGCGGGTTTGGAAAGTGATGGCCCGGGGCTCAGCAGCGCTCGCCATTCCAGCGGCGCAGACACAGAACCCCGCCAGCAGCAGGACGAATAAGCGGGTAAAGTTTTTCATGGCCAGATCCTATGTTCCCATACCGGAGTGGTCAACTTCCGGATTGCGATTTCCATTCAGGCCGTGTTTTCAGGACCGATATGACCTAGAGTATTTTGACGCTCACCCTCTGGAATCCGTCTGTTGAGGAGATTCGACATGAAACACGTTTTGCAATTGGGAGTTCTGCTGGCCGTTTTTGCCCTGGCCCTTCCCGCCACCGCTGGCGATTGGGCCCATGACCGCGAAGGCTTTGTCATCGGCTTCAACATGGGTGGCGGCGCCGCCACCTCTTCGCCGAATGGCACCGAGGACGACAGCGGTGGCGGTGGCGCGGGTTCCTTCCGCCTCGGCTGGGCCTTCAACAACAGCTTCATGCTGGGCCTCGAGTCGACTGCCTGGGTCGGCAATACCGATGTTGATGCCGATCTGACCCTTGCTTCTTCCAAGCTCAATCTCACCTGGTACCCCTCGGCCAAGGGCTGGTTCGTTCGAGGTGGGTTTGGCAGTGGCTCCGCCGAATTGAAGCTGAAGTTCTTGGGCTCGGACGTGACCATCGAAGAATCCGGACCTTCTTTCGGTCTCGGCGGCGGTCACGAATGGCGTCTGACCGAAAAATTCTCTCTGGGCGGTGCCGTGGATTTCAATACCATCAGCCTGGATAATTGGGATTTTAGTTTCACGAACTTCACGGTTCAGTTCAACTGGTACCTGTAGACCCGCGCTTCACAGAACCTCTTTTGAACAGCGAGGCCCGTCACCATGTGGTGACGGGCCTTTTCTCCCTCCATCCGACCCCATTGTCAGTCGTAGAGATCCTCAACCTTGTTGATCGTCACATAGACCCGGATCGAACAACCGCCGCCCGAGCGGGTGAAGTAGCGCTGCCCGTTGCTGGTGCCGTAGTTCCAGTTCAGGTTCCAGGAGCCGATCACCTCGTTGTTGCTGGCCGCGTCGTAGTCCCAGGCGGTGCCCGAAACCCGCATCGTGCCGCGGCCATCGGCGTAGAGGTTGGTGTAGCGCACGGCGCTGCCGATGTTCACTTCGCCGCCCTCGTTCAAGCGCACCCAGTTGTCCGAGTTGCGGTTGGCCAGGGTGGTATTCCCCGAGTCCCGGTGCAGCACGAAGTTGTAGAATACTTCGGGCGAGGGGCCGGTGATGCCGTCGCAGCCGTTCGAGATCAAGCGCAGTTTGTCGACGGTCAGGGCGTAGCGCGCGCCGGTGGGTGTGCGGTCGGCCGGGGTGCAGCTGTTGATGTTGTAGACCGTCGTCTCGCTGACCTTGGCAATGCTGTTGTCGCCCAGATTGCGCACGGTGTAGGACAGGGGCCGGGCCGAAGTCAGCGGCGCGTCGGCCGCAAAATATTCGTTCAGCGTGCCGCTGGTGATCAATCCCTCGACGCCGTCGTCCACGCCGCCAACAGTGGTCACGTGAATGCGCGACTCGCTCAGCACCTCCAGGTGGCTGCCGGACACCGAACCGCTGCCGATGCCATCGCGGCTGGCCGACAGGGCTGCCCGCATATCTTCGACGCTGTGGGTCGACGTCATCGTCAGCATCAGCATGCGGCCATAGACGACACTGGAGATATAGGTGGGCAGGTTGTCGGGACCGATGCGCCCCAGTGAGACCTGCTCATTCAGCCGCTCATCCGTGAAAGATTCACTGAAGACTTCGCCGGGCGTCTGCGGCAGCACCACCGAAGCGGTGAACATTTTCTGGGTGAAATACGCCGTCAGCGTGTTCTCGGTGACAGCGCGGTTGTACGACAGGGACGACTCCACCTGGGTGCCCAGGTAGTTGACAGAGATGCCCAGGTCGAGGGCCGCTTGCTCAAGCGAATGCGTCGTCGTCTGGTCGAAGTCGATGTTGCTGCCCGAAACGTGTCCGCTGTCGGTGGCTTCCTGGATGAGTTCACCCAGGGCTTCGGCCACGGTCGACGGGTCCGGATTGCTGACAGTGCGCGTGACACCGTCGGTCAACAGATCGACGAAGATCTTGATGGGTGCGCGCTGCCGCACCGGCAATTCACCCAGCGACCCCAGGCCACCGGCGTATTTGTTCCCCTGCAGCAATGCCCCCAACCACATGATTTCCGCGTCGGGACTGAAGACCACGATTTCGCGGGGCGTCTCGGTGATCGAGTAGCTCGAGACATTGCAGTTGTATTCGAGATTCTCATAAGTCTCGGTGGTGTCGGAGGGGCCTTCCAACAACAGGTTTTCCGAGGCCCGGGGCGGCGAAAATTCATCCCAGGTGGGCAGGGATTTGACGTAGGTGTCGACGTCGGCGCCAGCGACCGGGGCCATGGGATCGTCGCTGCTGCAGCCGGCCACCAGGCCCAACGACAGGAAAGACAACATCAGGATCATCAGGACAAATAGGGGTTTGCTACGCATGGGGTTCTCCATTTCAAGCCAAAGCCGGCTCTCGCCGGCGCCATCGGGGAAGGATCAGTCTTCAAAAGGACATGCGCGGGGAACCCTGCGAGTG
>JADGEP010000550.1 GCA_016744275.1 Candidatus Krumholzibacteriia bacterium
GTCTACGACTTCTACAAGCATTGGTACGTGCCCAACAATATGATCGTCACGGTGGCGGGCAACTTCGAGCGCGAGCAGGCCCTGAACTTGCTGAACGAGTATTACGGGAACGTCGCGCCCGGCACGGTGGACCGCAGCGGGCTCAAGCCGGCCCAGCTCATCGACCACACCAGCACCATCACGCGTCGTGGTGGCGATGAGCGTGTCTTGGCCCTCACTTTCGAGGCGCCCAGCTATGGCATGGCCGACTTTTTCCCCTACTTGATCATGACCCAGATGTTGGATCTCGAAGGCAGCGGCATCCTCTCGGCAGCAATTGAAGACATGCCGGCTGATATCCGCCCCGAGTTGGGCGTGTGGTGGGAAAAAGCCTCGGGCTTTGGCCGTTTGACCATGCAGTTCAACCTGAAAGAGGAGACGGACCCTACGGCGATCTATCGCTTGGTCCAGGATGCCGTGACTGCGGCCATCGAAATGGGAATCACCGGCGAAGACATCCTGGGCATCGTGCGCATGAGCGAGACCGAGACGTTGTTGGAGCGCGAACAATTGCGCATGACAGGCATCTATATCGCCGAACCGGTGGCCTTGGGTGGACTGGATTTTTTCGTCACCTACCTGGACCGCCTGCGTGAAGTGACAGCCGAGGACGTGAGCCGCACCCTGACCAATTGGTTGGTCGATGCGCCCTGCCAAGCCGTGCTGATCGAGCCGGAGGCCGGCGCCGTGGCCGACAAGGGCCCCATGGCGGGCATGAAGATGCCGGCCGGGATGAAAATGCCTCCGGGCATGGCTGCGGCCATGAAAAAGAAGGATGCACCGGCGGCACCAGCAGCTACCGCGGCAGCCAAAAAGGCATCGACGCCCCTGCAGGTGGACCGTTCGGAGTTGGCGAACGGCGCGGTCCTGGTGAGCCAGACGAATCCGGCCAGTTCGTTGATGGCCATTCACCTGGCGGTGCGGGGTCGCGCCATGATCGACCGCGACAATGGTGAGGCCGGCGCCCTGGATATGGTGCACCGCCTGTTTGACGAAGGCTTTGCCGGCTGTGACCGGGCTTGCCTGGCGCGGCGATTGCGACGCCTCGGTGCGGTCGTCAAGACCGAGGACGACGCCCGCATTCCCATGGATAATTACTACACCAATGGGCACTTCAGTTTTATCCGCATCGAAGTGGCGGCCGAAAACGGGGCTGAGGTGTTGGACCTGCTCACCCAGCAACTCCAGTTCGCGGCCTTCACCGATAACGATTTTGAACGCGTGCGCGACGAACGCATGACTGCCTTGGAAAAAAACACGGCCAGTGCCCGCAGCACTGCCAATGATTTGTTGGACGAAGGCCTGTACGGCAACCACCCGTTGGTGATGGCGCCGGAAGGCGACGTGGACTCTTTGGCCAAGCTGAGCTTCAATCAGGTGCGGCAGGTTTACCGCAAGGCGTTTGCACCGGAGAATCTGGTCTTCTCCATTGTGGGCCCGCGGTCCCACTCCGAAATGAAGGCCGAAATTGAGGCAAAACTGCCGGGTACCGGCCAGCCGGGACCAGCACTGCCGGCGTTGACAGCGACCACCGCGGCGACAGAATTGACCGCCACGGTGGGGGGCGAAATGACTGCGATCCGGTTGGGCTCGGTGCTGGACATTGCGCCCGGTGACGGCGGTGCGCTGGAACTGACAGTGGCGATTTTATCGGACCGAATGGCCATGGACCTGCGAGAAAAACAGGGCCTGAGCTACAGCGTGGGCGCGCGGATGAGCACCACCGCTGGCCAGGGTGAATTTTTGGCCTGGATCAATCCGACCCAGGAACGCTTGGCTGAAGGCAAGGCGGCCATCGAGGCCTTCATTGCCGACTTTGACGCCATGACGATTTCCCAGGCCGAAATGGACAAAATTCGGGCCGCCCGGCGGGGCCGTTTGATGATGCGCCGGTTGTCGAGCATGGGGCAGGCGTATTATTTGGCCATGGCCGAGCTGGACAATGACATCCCAGCGTACCTGAATGGACTGACGACATACGATGACTTGGAATTGGCGGATCTGCAGCGCGTGGCCGCGGCTTACCTGAGGACCATGCCTTTGGTTGAGG
>JADGEP010000551.1 GCA_016744275.1 Candidatus Krumholzibacteriia bacterium
GAGCGGCAGTTTCTCCGCCCGCATAGCCTTTTCCATATCCGGCCACGGCGCGTAGGCCAGGTCGCAGAAGGTGCCTTCGCGTTGCTGCAGCAACGTGTACAGGATGCGCAGGCCCTGGTGGGACATGCCCACTTCGTAGGCATCCGGAAAGGTCAGCAGGATGTTGGCGCCCTGGGGGTCGAAGCCTTCGGCGGTGGTCCCCAGTTCGCCCCCGATGTAGCGGGCAGGGTTCTTGACCAACGGCAAAACGCGCGCAGTCAGAACCCGGCTCAACTCGGCCGGGTCGTCAAAGCGCGCCTCGGGCAACCAGTGGGTTGCGGCGTCCCCATTTTCGGTATTCAAAATGTCCTCGTCTATCTCCCTGTGCGCCCGGATTGCACCATCAGGTTTTGCACCATCAGGCATCTCGGGGCGGCAGGGGTTTCACCGGAATGACCACACCTTCGGCATGTTTTTCCAACAGGTCCTTGTGGGTTTCCGGTGCAAAAGAAACGGGGTAATTCCCAGTGAAGCAGGCTTCGCAGTATTTTTCACTTTCGCCCGCTGCTTCCAGCAAACCCGGCAGCGAAAGATACGCCAGGGAATCGACCCGGAGGTAGGTCGCGATTTCTTCTACGGTGTGACTCGAGGCGATCAACTCGTTGCGCACCGGTGTGTCGATCCCGTAGAAACACGGGTTCGTCACCGGCGGCGAGGCGATGCGCAAATGCACTTCCGTGGCCCCGGCGCCCCGGATCAACTTGACGAGTTTTCGCATGGTCGTGCCGCGGACGATGCTGTCATCCACCACGACCACCCGTTTGCCGTCGAGCACTTCGGCCACGGGATTGAATTTAATGCGAACCGACATGTCCCGCACCTTTTGGGCCGGGGAGATAAACGTCCGGCCGATATAATGGTTGCGGATCAAGGCCAATTCGAAATGCATGCCGGTGGTGCGGGCAAAACCCAGGGCCGCGGTATTGCTGCTATCGGGCACGGCGCAAACCAGGTCGGCCTCAACTGGTGCCTCGCGCCCGAGGATTTCCCCACTGCGGCGCCGGGCACTTTCCACGTTGCGGCCAAAGATGGTGCTGTCCGGGCGCGAAAAATAAACGTGTTCAAAGACACAGCGTTTTTCCGGAACCTCGATGTTCAGGTTGCGGCTCACCAGTTCGCCCTCGCCCAAGACCACCATCTCGCCGGGGTCCAACTCGCGGATGTACTTCGCGCCGATGATATCGAAGGCGCAGCTCTCACTGGCCACGACATAGCTGTTCTGGAAACGGCCCAGGCACAGCGGGCGGAAGCCATAAGGATCCCTCACCGCGATGAGTTTGTCCCGTGTCATCAGGACCAGGCTGTAGGCGCCTTTGACGCGCGGCAACAGCTTCAAGAGGGCATCTTCGCAGCTGTCTTCGGCGTTGCGCGCCAGCATGTGCAGGATGACTTCGGTATCGCTGGTGGTGGAAAAAATCGAACCATCCAGCTCCATTTCCCGGCGCAATTCGTGGGCATTCACCAGGTTGCCATTGTGGGCGATGCTGACGTTGCCACGATGCGAAGCGACCTGCAGTGGCTGGGCGTTGAGGATATGGCTGGAGCCCGAAGTGCTGTAGCGCACGTGACCGATGGCGTAGTTGCCCGTCAATTCACGAGTGGTTTCTTCGTCGAAGACATCGGCCACCAGGCCCATCTTCTTGTGGGTGACCAGGCGGTGCCCATCGGCCACGGTGATGCCGGCGCTCTCCTGCCCCCGATGCTGCAGGGCGTGCAGTGCCAGACTGGCCAACTCAGCCGCGCTATCGACCGCCGCGATGCCCACGACTCCACATTCGTCACGCCAGTGTTGTTCATCCAAGCCCATGGAAACTCCCATTCAAGAAAATGGCATTCACTTCAGTCAATCAAATCCCGGTCCGGTGCGCCCGCCACTCAGCCGGACGCCGCCAACCAACTCTCCATATGGGGATTGATCAGCAGCCCTTGTTTGCGATGGCGAGCCACCGCCAGCAAGTCGCCGATTTTGGCAGCTTGCGACCCATCGCCAGCCACCACCAACGAACGCACCCCAGACCACACCACCGCCCCATAACAC
>JADGEP010000552.1 GCA_016744275.1 Candidatus Krumholzibacteriia bacterium
GGCTTCGATTGACGTCAAGGACAAGGTTGATGGCATCGCGGCCGATTTGCCCGAAGACGCCCAGGATCCGATCATCACCAAATTTGACCTGGCCGGTGGGGCGGCGATCGAACTGGCCGTGACCGGCACGCGGTCCCTGCCGGAAATTTATGAGATCGTCGACAAGCAGATCGCCGAGCGGCTAAGCCGCGTCGATGGCGTGGCCGAAGTGGAAATCATCGGCCAGCAGGATCGCGAAATTCAGGTCGCTATCGAACCTGCGCGTTTGAGGGCGTACGGCCTGACCCTGTTGGATGTCTTGCAGATCCTGGCGGCGGGCAATCTGAATGTTCCGGTGGGCAACATCACCCGCGGCGCCAACGAAACCACTGTGCGCATGCGCGGCGAGATCCGCGATCCGGCCGAATTGGCCGAATTTCGCCTGAATCTGCCGGGCGGCGGGTCGGTGCCTTTGTCTGAGGTCGCGACCGTTATTGACACCACCGAGGAGGTGCGCGAAGCGGCTTTCTTCAACGGTCAACCGGCCATTGGTGTGGCGGTCAAGAAACGCTCTGACGGCAACACGGTTTCGGTGGTGGCTGATGTGCAGCAGGCGTTGGAAGACTTGAAACCCCTGCTGGGCGACGACATCCAGATTGCCGTGGTGCAGGAAGGGGCCACCTTCGTCGAAGACTCGGTAGCCGACGTGTTGAGCGCCATGGGCATCGGCATCCTGCTGACGGGTGTCTTGCTGTTCGTATTTTTGCACGACTGGCGCACCACGTTGATCGCGGCGGTCTCCATGCCGGTGGCTGTCATCGCCGCCTTCATGCTCATGGAACAAAGTGGTTTCACGGTCAACGTGATGTCGCTGATGGCCCTGGGTATCAGTATCGGCACCCTGGTGACCAATTCGATCGTGGTGCTGGAGAACATCTCGCGGCACATGGTCGAGGGCGCCGACCCGGATGAAGCCGCGGCCCAGGGCATTTCCGAAGTCACCATTGCCGTTTTGGCTTCGACGCTGACGAACGTGGTGGTATTCACGCCCATCGCCTTCATGAGCGGTATCGTGGGCAAATTCTTCATGCAGTTTGGCTTGACGGTGGTGTTCGCGACCCTTTTCTCTCTGGTGGTGAGCTTCACCCTGGTGCCCATGTTGGCGGCCAAGATGATGCGCCCTGGCCAGGGCATCGGTCATGGGCCGGGGTTGGTGGCCCGCGGTTTTCGGGCCTGGGATCGGTTCTATGAGGCCCTGGAGTTGGGTTATCACGATGCTCTGGCTTTCTGCCTGCGGCGCCGCTGGGTGCCACTGTCGATCACGGTCGTGCTCTTTGTGGCGGCGCTTTCTCTGTTCGGTTTCGTAGGTGGCGAGTTTGTTCCGGTAGCCGATCAGGCCAAGGTCCAGATCAGTTTGGAATTCCCGGCGGGCACCAGCATGAAACGCTCGACAGCCCAGGCTGAGTTGTTGGCGGCCGATTTGAGAGACGACCCGATCGTGCAAGGCGTCCAGGTGAAGGTTGGCGGCGAAACCCGTGGTGTCGAGGATGCTGATCTGTTGATTCGCTTGCTGGACAAGTGGGATCGCCAGGAGGGCATTGAATCCTACATGAACCGGATTCGGCCGCGTTTGGCCCTGGTGCCCGACGCCCGGGTGAACATCTACAATGTGGGCGAAGGCGCGGCGTTGGAGGCCGACCTGATTCTGGAAGTGACGGGCTACGAGGCCGCGGCAGTCACCGCCGTGGGGGCCGAGGTTCGCGACATCGTGTACGGCGTGCCGGGCATGGTGGAAGTCCAGTCCAGTGATCGCGAAGGCAAGCCCGAGATCAACATCGTGCCCCGTCGCCGGCATCTGGCGGAACAGGGCCTGGTTGCCAGCCAGGTGGGTGGTATTTTGCGTGCCGCCTACGAAGGTGAAGAGGCCGGCGTCTACCGGGAGCATGGCGAAGAGTACGACGTGGTCGTGAAATTTGCCGAAGCCGACCGCCGCGATCCGGCCCTGCTGCCGGATCTGCCGGTGGCCACTCCCCAAGGCACGACTGTGCCGTTGGGTGAGGTGGGCGACATCGTGCACGGCATCGG
>JADGEP010000553.1 GCA_016744275.1 Candidatus Krumholzibacteriia bacterium
TCTGGAAACCAAAGCCCAGATCGCCGAGAGCATTGCCGACAAGGACCTCACCGTAAACGTAGTCTTGGCATCGGATAAAGACGCGCTGGGCAATTCATTGCAGCGAATGGTCTCCTCCCTCAGCACATTGATTTCCGAAGCCGGTGCCAGTTCCACCCGCGTATCGGCGGGCTCGCGGGAGATCGCCACTGCCAGCCAGAACCTCTCCGAAGGGTCAACCGAGCAGGCCGCCAATTTGGAAGAGATTTCTGCCAGTATGGCCGAGTTGAGCCACACAACACGAGACAATGCCAACCATGCCGAAGCCGCCAAGGGACTGACAAACAAAGCCAAGGAAGACTCGGCCTCCGGGATCGAAGACATGGAGCAGATGGTCAACTCCATGAGCGACATCAACGAGTCCAGCCAGAAGATCGGACATATCATCAAGACTGTGGACGACATCGCTTTCCAAACGAACCTATTGGCACTCAATGCGGCGGTGGAAGCGGCGCGGGCCGGCAAGCACGGCAAGGGCTTTGCCGTCGTGGCTGAGGAAGTGCGCAGCCTGGCCGGGCGCAGCGCAAAAGCCGCCCGTGAAACCAGCCAATTGATTGAAGATTCCTACGACAAGGTCTCTCTGGGCACAACGCTGGCCAATCGGGCCGCTGAAAGTTTCCGCGAAATCGTGCACGGGGTCGGTGAAGCGGCAAACCTTGTCGGTGAAATTGCTTCAGCTGCCGATGAGCAGGCTCAGGGGTTGACCGAAATCACGGAAGGGTTGCGCCAGGTCGATATGGTGGTGCAAAACAGCACGGCTTCGGCTGAGCAATTGGCCTCCGCAGCCGAAGAATTGGCGAGTCAATCCAACAATCTCGAACGCCAACTGGACCTGTTTCAGGTCGACAAAAAGGGCAAGAGCCCGGTGCCGGCAACCGGGGAAACTCGCAAGTCTCCGGAAACTTTCACAACACCGTCAAACCAAGCTGATGAGTGGGCCCTGATCTGACCGTCTATGCAGTCAAATTGATCAAAAAAAGGGCGGGCCCTCTCGGGTCCGCCCTTTGTCTGGAAATTGGCTGTTAATCAGGTCGTATCGTACCGATTGGGCCGGTCTGACATGTCGATCAATACGGTTCTCTGGCTGAACAATGCGCGGTGATTCACATCATTGGGCACCTGATAGTGGTCACCCGCCTGATAGAGATTCGATTTGCCCTCGATCTCTATGATCATTTCTCCGCTGATGACCATGCCCCGCTGCTCGCAATGGCTGTGGTCCGGAAAACTGACGCCCTCTTCAAAAACAAAAAACACGACCTGCTTTTCGTCATTTTGCAGGGAATACCCGGTCACACCAGACACGGGAATTTCAACTTTGGGCAGGGAAAGAATTTCGGGAGGGAGGATGTTCTCGATGCGTTCGGTCTTGGCAGCTTCCATACGTAGGCCTCCTATAGGGTTCGGCTCGCGCAACCCGCTCAGGAACTCGCGGTCCCTGTCGGATCATTACAGTTTAGCACAACCACGCAGTATGGCAACCATCAGGACTGATTGCCGCGCTTCTGATCAATCGGTCGCCGGACGCGGAGCGTAGTCGGCCCCACGCATGGGCAGCGCCGGTCCCCCAGCCACCGTCTCGGCAGAAACAATTTCGCCCACCAGGCAATCATGATCACCGGTCGTGAAGCGATCAATCAAGCGGCAGAGGTATTGGGCGGCACAGTTGGCCACCGCAGGCACACCTACACCAAGCAGCACGTGCTCGGTTTGCGCCCATTTATCTACATCCCGCCGGGATTGCAACCCGAACAGACGGGCGGTTTCCACTTGATCGCCATGCAAGACTGAGACCGTGAATTCCCGGGCCCCGTCCAGCAGTTCGAAAGTGCGGCGTCCATGCCCAACCGAGGCCACCAACAACGGCGGCTCTATAGATACACGGGTCACCCAGGCAGCCGTCAAGCCACCCATTTCGTCGCCTTGGCGCGCGCCAATGACAGTCACCGGAGCTGGCAACAAGTGCAGCGCCGCATCAAATGCAGAAGGAGTATTGCTCATGGAGACAGCCTATCCTG
>JADGEP010000554.1 GCA_016744275.1 Candidatus Krumholzibacteriia bacterium
CCATGCCTCGCGGCACCCGGGCCCTGGCGGCGTTTGTGAATCCGGAAGACCACTCGGTGGTGGTGGACTTCAGCCAGGAATTGGTGACGGGGCATCCGGGCGGCAGCGCGGCCGAGGCGGCAACTTTGACTTCGATTTTGCGGACAGTGGCCTTGAATTTTCCGGGCACCCGCAGCTGCGTCATCCTGGTGGAAGGTGCCCAGGTGGAAACCCTGGCGGGACATTTGGATCTGGTGCGCAGTTTTGACCCGCGGCGGTGGTTGAAGTGACCGGAGTGGGGGCACTGGAGGCGCCGATCGGCGTGTTTGATTCGGGGCTGGGTGGCCTGACGGTTTTGCGCGCTCTGCACGAACGTTTGCCGGGCGAAGATCTGGTCTATTTTGGCGATACGGCGCGGGTGCCCTACGGCACCAAGGGCGCCAAAACAGTGCGCGCATTTGCGCAGCAGGATGCCGGCCTGCTTGTTTCGCGCGGTGTCAAGATGGTGGTGGTGGCCTGCAATACGGCCAGTGCCTTTGCCCTGGATCATTTGCGTGAGATATTGCCGGTGCCGGTGCTGGGCGTGATCAATCCCGGAGTGCGCACGGCTTTGGCAGCGACGAGCGGCGGGGCCGTTGGCGTGATCGGAACCTCGGGCACGATCCGGTCAGAGAAATACCAGGCCGGATTGGCCGAAGGTGGGCTGGGTGAGGGGCAGATCGTGGCCCAGGAATGCCCGCTGTTTGTGCCGCTGTTGGAAGAAGGCCTGCAGTCCCACCGAATGACTGATTTGGCCATCGAAGAGTACTTGGCGCCCATGCGTTCGGCTGAGGTCGACACCTTGATCCTGGGGTGCACGCACTATCCGCTGCTGAAAGATGAGATCGCTCATTTTATGGGGCCTGAGGTGAAGCTGGTGGACTCGGCCGATGCCTTGGCCGCCGCGGCTCAGGAGCGGCTGCAGGAATTGGATTTGTTGCGGCCCGAGGTGGCCGCTGAACGGGCGGGGGAACTGTCGTTTTTGTTGAGTGACATCCCTTGGAAATTTCCGGAAATCGGGGCGCGCTTCTTGGGCCAGCCCATCGAGAATATGAAGACGGTCGGCCTTGACGAAATGGAAGAGGCGGGCCATGCCATGGAACAATTGTGAAAGGACACTGACGTGATTGAACGCGCAGGCGAGCGAGAATTTAACCAGTTGCGGCCCACCCGCATGACCAAGGATTACCTGCCCCAGGCCGAGGGCTCGTGCCTGATCGAAATGGGCAATACCCACGTGATCTGCACCGCTTCGATCATCAACGGCGTGCCGCGTTGGTTGAAGGGCAGTGGCCAGGGCTGGATCACCGCCGAGTACGGCATGTTGCCGCGTTCGACGGGAGATCGGATGCGCCGCGAGGCCGCTGCTGGCGGGCAAGGCGGACGCACCCAGGAAATCCAACGCCTGATCGGCCGCTCCTTGCGCGCGGTGACAGACATGAACGCCCTGGGCGACCTGACGATCACTCTGGATTGCGATGTGATCCGGGCCGATGGCGGCACCCGTTGTGCTTCGATTAATGGCGCTGCTGTTGCGTTGTACGACGCGCTGTCGCGGTTGCGTTTGCGCAAGCATCCCATGCGCTCGCTGGTCGGGGCGATCAGCCTGGGCGTGGTGCAGAACGAAGTGCTGATGGACCTGGACTACCGTGAAGACTCGACCGCCGATACGGACATGAATCTGGTGATGGCCGAAAACGGTGGCCTGATCGAGATCCAGGGCACGGCCGAACAACGCCCGTTCACCCGCGAACAGTTGGACCAGATCCTGGATCTGGGCGGCGCTGCGGTGACAAAAATCAACGAGTTGCAACGCAAGGTTCTGGAAAGCAAATAGCAGGGACGATAATCCCAGGAGGTGCGCCGTGGGTGAGCCGAGAAAAGTGGTGCTGGCCAGTCGCAATGCCGACAAGGTGCGCGAGCTGGTGGCCGAGGCACAGTCCGGCGGCCTGCGCATTGCTCTGGCCCCGGCGGATCACGAACTTATCGTGCGGGATTTTGATCCGGTCGTGCCCTACACCGACGTGCTG
>JADGEP010000555.1:0-1346 GCA_016744275.1 Candidatus Krumholzibacteriia bacterium
GGCCGGGTCCTGGAAGCCGTTGCCGACGAAATCGATTCCGTCGTCAAACAATTCCAGATCTAGTATCGCCTAGACCCGTTCCTCAAATATGCCAGCGTCCCGATTTTTGCGCACGTTGTCCCAGGTGAAATGCCGGCCGTTCATGGCCACATAAACTCCGCTGGGCAATGATTGTGCGAAGGCCAGCGAGCTGCCCAGATTGAACAGGCCATCACTCGATCCAAAAGCGTAGGGAATCATGGCGCCGGTCAGGACGATGGTTTTGCCCTTGAGGCCTTCTTCGTCCATGCGTTCGCCCAGCATGCGTGCGGTGTCTTCCATGGTATCGGTGCCGTGGGTGATCACGATGCGTTGCTGCGAGGATTTGCGGCACTGACCGAGGATCACCGCGCGATCTTCGTCGTCCATTTCCAAACTGTCGATCATCATCAGGGTGCGGATTTCCACATCCAACAGGCACCGTCCCAGGGTGAGCATGTCCCGCAGGTGCGTGTCCTTGAAAAACAACGTGCCGTTGCGCTCGTTGTATTCCTTGTCAAAAGTGCCGCCGGTGACAAAAAGCCGGATGGTGTCGTTTCTCATCGTGAACCTCGCGCGTCTAGTCCTGGAGGCCAGCGCCCAGGGAAATGATCATCCGTTCGCCCTCAAGGGCATCGTGTTCGAAAATCCAGAGGCGGTAGTCAAAGCCATCGTTGCGCCGCCAGGCCGAGGTGATGCGGCCTCCGGCGTGATCGCCGACAGAGTCATTGTCGATCGCCGCAGTGATCGTCAGGTGTCGAAATGCGGTGGGGAAATCTTCAGCCGACTGACGACCCAAAACGTGCAGCATATAAGAGGCCATACCGGCGCTATTGGTCTCGCCATCCTGGTTGAGCAGGATGGTCACAACTTCGTCGGTATCCGAGGGAATGTCGGCGCGCAACCGGTCGCCAAAAGCGACACTGAGCACGGGGCGCCCTTGCAATTCCCGCAGGATGGCCCGGTAAGGTTTGCCCACAGGCTGGTTCAGGTCGCCAAAAATGGCTTCCAGATGCGGCAGGATCTCGAAATTCTCGAGCAGGGTGCGGGCGCCGGCGGTCGAATCGCCGGTGGTGCACACCATGCGGAACTCCCGGGCCAATTCAGGCAAAAAGTCCTCGCATCCGGGCAAGGCGCGTGGTCTGCCGGTGGCTGCGTCAAAGGGGATCAATGTCCCAGCCATGTCCCACATGATGAATTTGCCGTTGTTTGCGGCCATTTCCACTCCACGATCACTGTTTGGCACGCGATTGGCATAAACCGCCCGCTCCCGGAGTCAAAAACTCGGTTGCACGATTTTCAATTCGCGTATTTGGTGTTAGCATGGG
>JADGEP010000555.1:1356-2041 GCA_016744275.1 Candidatus Krumholzibacteriia bacterium
GCGACCCGTGCATCATAGAGGCTCTCAGTTCCCTGAGTTTCTCAATAATACCTGTTTCGCCACAATTCTCCAAACTGTCAAACACGGAGGGTGACAATGAAGCTTTTTGACAGAAAATTCCGGTCCCGAGGGGGCGTCGCGTCCATGCGGTTGCTGGTGGGCGCGCTGATGTGCTGTCTGTTCGTAGCTGCGGGCCCGGCGGCGGCCGAAGACCTGGAAGAGCTGCTGACTCAGGTTGGCGAAGAATACGCCGTCGGCTATTCCTCGCCGTTTCTGCACACTTTTGGTCCCAACGCCAATAGCAACATGTTCTCCACAGCTCACATTCCCTGGACCGGCCTCGTATTTGGTGTCGGAGTCAAGGTCATGGGCAGCCAGCTCAGTGAAGAGGACCAGACGTTCTCGACGGTGATCAGCGACGTTGACCTGAGCACCTATGATCCGAGCATCGCTCCCGGAACCATGGGCACAGTTTACATGTCCGGCCCGACGATCTTCGGCGATACCGAGACCAGCGGTTCGGTGGAAGGCTACGCCAGTGGTTTCCAGATGTTCAGTGCCGAAACCATCCCTGGTTTGGTGGACACCCGTTGGGCGCCGTTGGTGACGCCCGAGGCGTATATCGGTGGCGTGGCTGGTCTGAAGTTGACCGTGCGTTACCTGCCCGAAATGGACACCGGTGATC
>JADGEP010000556.1:0-1506 GCA_016744275.1 Candidatus Krumholzibacteriia bacterium
CTGTCCAGCGCAGGGCCAGCCGGTTTCCACGCACATCGGTTGTCCAGACGGGGCCCCAAATCGTCTCTTCGACCCACAGGGTATCGGGCTCGGCGCCGGCCACGGTGATGATCTCAGCTTTGCGCGCCATGTTCTGCCATCCGGTTGGCGTGCGGTACCGGCCTGGATCTGCCGGATCACATTCCAGCACCACCAGATCAGCCCAGTCTCCGTAGCTGTTGGTGAACCCCCAGGCCAATTGTCCATTGCTGCCCGAAACCAGTGCCGGGGTGCCCGGCAAGGTGACTCCCACCACACTGCGGGTGCCGTCCGCTTCGGGCCAGCTCATGCGCGCCCGGTACCAGATATTTGGCACACCGTGGGCCAGATGCATGTCATTAGCCAACAGCGCCCCGCCGTGAGCAGTCAACTTCCCGGCCACCGCCCAATTGTTGCTGCCAGCCATGTCCTGATGGGGCGGCTCTTGCCTCGATTGGCGGTATTGGTCATAGCTCATGTCACCGAAAGTCCAGGTGCGCATATCACAGACCATGGAGTCGGGAATGATGACCCCCGGCACGGGGCCGGATTGCAGCGGTGCTTCCCAGCGATTGCCCCGCGGCAATAGCAGTGTAGCTAAACCGGCAGGCAAGCTGTTCTGAACCGCCGCCCAGGTCTCTTCAGTGGTGGCGGTGGAAAGGCTCAGGTCCAGGAACATCGCATGCAGCGTCAAAACTGTATCGGCCGGACGCCAGGGATCCGGTTTCTGGCGCAAGACCAGGTATTCGAAAGGGCGGGCTTTCAAGTCATCCAGGCCCGCGTTCACCCCCGCGGTATAGGCCACCAGGATTTCCAATTGGGCACCCGAAGCAGCGGCCACGATCTGCTCGGCCCGATGCCGGAATCGGTGGCGGCGGGTATCGCGATCCACGTCGAGCAGCTCTGGACCCAAGAGGGCGGCCAGTTCTCCGGCGGCGTTGCGCCGTTGCAGATCCATCTGGAAAAAACGATCGCCGGCATGGAGATAGCCCAGCGCCAGGGCCGCATCGAGGCGATTGGCGGCTTGAATGTCAGGGGTGCCCAGGTCATCGCGCGAGACGATCACTGGCGCCGACAATCCGGCCAAACGAACCTCGCCCTCAAGGCGGGGCAGGCTGCTGCGCAGGGTCCATGTTCCGGCCAGGAAGAAGATCAAGAACAGGCCCAACAGTGAGCCAACAATAACCAGCAGGATTCGTCTCAGGCGGCGCATCATCCGGCGCCGCCCAGACCAGAATGCCTTCCCTTACATTTCACAGACAGGATCAGTCGCCAGCGACATCGTATCATCCTGCGTTTGCATGACGCTGATGGGCCGACTCGATTTCACGACCAACCGGTAGTCGCCCGCCTCGCCACAGCTTTTGGCGGCATTGCGCGTGATCGCCAGGCGGTACACGCCACCTTGCACCAGCGAAATGGGTGGTGCCGTTTCGCCAGCCGTATTGTTGGTGCAGTCTCCGTCGGCATCGCAAGGCCATTCATCGG
>JADGEP010000556.1:1516-2034 GCA_016744275.1 Candidatus Krumholzibacteriia bacterium
ACCGAGAGCCACACCCGGACCGTAGAGAGCCATTTGCAACACCGAATCTCCGGTGACTTCCAGGGCCGCCAGGGAGAGGGTCGAATTCTCAGCCACTTCGATATCAAAGACATCCTGGCAGTTCTCATCAACGGCACAAGCCCAGCTGTACTGTTCGTCATGGATCAAGTCGCAGCCCCATTCGGTGACCAGCGACGGCTTGTTATTGACCTTCAAGACCGGCGTGCTGAATTCCTGATTGGCGGAGAGTTGCAATCGATAGTCGCCCGTCGTGCCACAACTGATATCCCAGACACGGGTGATCGCGAGGCGATAAACACCGGCCTGAGTAATCATGACCCCACCCACACTCTGGCCCGCCGCATTGTCCAGGCAGTTTTCCACAACTCCGCAACGAAGCTCCGCCAGGGAATCGGTGAAGGAATTGGTTCCACCCAACGGCTCGCCCGGCGCATACAGAGCGATCTGCATGATCGAAGCCCCAGTCACTTCACCGGCACTGATATCCACCACCGTAC
>JADGEP010000557.1 GCA_016744275.1 Candidatus Krumholzibacteriia bacterium
GGCCACGACCAGAGGCACCACCGTCATCAGTACAAAATACAAGACATCCCGCAGGTCGATCACGCCGCGACTGAAACGTTCGTAGTGAGACAACGCCGACATCTCGCGAGCCATGAAGCCCAGCATCCCGGGCAGAAAACGTTCCAACGACCCGATGATGAACAGGAACAGCGACCACAGGAATGCCATGAAGAAGGCGACCACCTGATGGCTGAACATGGCCGAAGCCAACAGTCCCCAGGCCAATAGCATTCCGGCCAGGAGGATTTCGCCCAGGATCGCACTGAAGGCAGGGCCCGGTTCAGGCGAACCCAGAGCCCAAACCACGCCGATATAGGCCGCCGCGCACAGGATCATCACCAGGACTGAAACCAGGCCGGACAACCACTTGCCCAGGACCCAGGTCTGGTCCGATACCGGCCAACTGGCCAAGAGGTCGTAGCGCCCACTGCGGAATTCGGGCGAGAACAGGCGCATGGCCAGAGCCGGCACCAAAAAGATCATGAAAAACACGGTGTTGGATACCAGTGGCCGGAAGATGCCTTCGGCCAGGTTCATGTAGTTACCCGCCCGTGGACTTTGCAGCGCCACCAGCGACATCTCGCTGTAGCTGTTGATGAAGATCGTGAAAAACAGGCCTACGGTGACGAGGAACCCGACCAGGACCACGGGCGCCATGCCGCTGTGGAAGAAGGCGCCGACTTCGCGGCCGACAATTGCCTTGATTTGCCTCATGATGACGAACCTCCGCCGTCGCTTGCTTCAGGATCATCAGGAGAATCTGGCCAAGCGTCGGCCGGTTCGGTGCCCGTCAATTTGAGGAAGAGGTCTTCCAGGCTTGGCCCTTTATCCGACAGGTTCTGCAGCAAGCCACCGGCCGCCAGAACAGACTCGACCAACTTGGGCCGTATCTCCACCGGGTTGCCGGCGATCACGACTTCCGCCCCATCGGCGGTGATCACCAGATCATCCACACCGGCCACTTCGGCAAGGGCATCCGCCACTTTTTGCCGATCGCCGTCCCAATTCAGCACCACGGTGTGGGTGGCGATGCCGGCGGCCAACGGATCGGCACTCGCCAGACCCGCCGCCGACTCTTCACCGACCAACCGGCCTTTGTCGAGAATCAGCACCCGCTCACAGATGGCACTGACCTCGGTCAGGATGTGGCTGCTCAGCAAGACCGTACGCTGGCCCCGGAAGCTCTTGATCAATTCGCGGATTTCAACAATCTGGTGTGGATCCAGGCCGCTGGTGGGCTCGTCAAGAATGAGCACTTCGGGGTCACCGATCAGGGCCTGCGCCAAGCCAACGCGCTTGCGGTATCCGTGGGAGAGATTACCCACCAACTTGCTGCGCACGTCGCGCAGGCCGGTGCGGTCGATGAGATCTTCCAGGTGGGCGCGCTGATTGCCCTCAGGCACACACTTGATTTCGGCCACGAAATTCAGGTAGGATTCCACAGTCTGGTCGGTGTACAGGGCCACGTGCTCCGGCATGAACCCGATGCGCTTGCGCACCGAAATCGCGTCGGTGACCACATCATGTCCCGCCACGCTGGCCGACCCGCCACTGGGTGCCAACGAGCAGGTCAGTATTTTCATGGTGGTGGATTTTCCAGCCCCATTGGGCCCCAGAAATCCGACAACTTCGCCCTGCGCGACCTCAAAACTGAGGTCCTGCAGGGCGAGGGTCGAACCGTAGCGACGCGTCAATCCGTTGACTTTGATCATCGACTCATTGTTCCTGTCTGGCTAATCGTGTCTACAAGTCGTGTCTGCTCATCGTATCTAGGGGGCGGTCCAGCGCAGCAGCGTTGAACCCCAGGTGAATCCGGCGCCAAATGCGCACAAGACAACCAGGTCGCCTTCTTTCAGGCGGCCCTCTTCGTAGGCCACCCTCAGGGCCGAAGGAATACTCGCGGCGGTCGTATTGCCAATACCCATATCACCACCAATGAACAAATCGCAACCATGCTCTTTGGCATTAAGTAGTGCATCACGACCAATCGCCAACGCTT
>JADGEP010000558.1 GCA_016744275.1 Candidatus Krumholzibacteriia bacterium
GTCCTGAGCCATGACGGCAGTACAGGACATGACAAAAGCCATCAGGCAAAAGGCGGACAATGTTTTTCGGGACATGAATCGGCTCCTGTCCGGGGCAATGCCCGGGGGCTCGCGGGGATGCAGCCTTAAAGTCTAGTGGATTAATTTCAGGTGCCGCGCCTTGGGTGTCAATAATTAATGGCAACCCTTTTGGCGCAACGCCGTGATATCCGTATCATGAGGGAAACCCCTGACGGCAATGAAAGAGATGAATTTTGACCCTAGGAGCCTCTGAATACCGCCAGCGCCGCGTCCGAGCCCTGTGCTCGTCTGGGCGTCCGTGCAGCCGTGAAGGCCACGCGTTTTTGTCCATATTTCTGATCGGATGGGTCCTGTGGGCGGTTTCCGCCAATGCGGTGGAGTTTCCGGGCCCGGTATCCTTGACTCAGGACGGTGCATCCCTCAGCGCCTTGAAAGTGCGATTGCCGGGTACTGACCGAGACTATTTCGTTTCAGGCAGCGACGAAGGCTTCCTGAATCTGAACCGCTTCAACCCCGTAAGCCGCAACTACACCGTCTTGCACCGCTTCTTTGTTGGTGGTCAGATGACCTCAATTTCTCCCTGGCTGGGCTTACCGGCGCAGGAAACCGGATTGGTGGTGGCCGCCGCGAATCCGGACCGCCTGCTGTTTTTGCAGGTGAATGATTCATTTCCCTATCTCGAGATCAGT
Organism: Candidatus Krumholzibacteriia bacterium; assembly: GCA_016744275.1. Lineage (GTDB taxonomy): Bacteria > Krumholzibacteriota > Krumholzibacteriia > LZORAL124-64-63 > LZORAL124-64-63 > JAGRNP01. The sequence continues at coordinate 711 of JADGEP010000558.1, forward strand.
CACGAAGTCGCGTTGGAAGAAGATCCAGGCGGATTGGCCTATGTGGGCAACGCCCTGACTGGCCCTTGGGAGATCGCCGTGACCCTGCCGGGGACTGATCAGGTGGCTTTCTTGGCAGAAAATGGGGGAAGTTGGACCGTCAATAGCACACTTGATGCCGGCGACCGGCCCTCAAGTCTGGTGGGAGTGGACCTGGATGGCGACTCGATAAGGGAATTGGTGGTGGTGAACGCCGGCCCCCTGTCGGGCACCCTGGGAATCTTCAGGCGGCAACCCGATGCATCATATCTGATGGAAACGGTCACTTTGGTTGGCGAGATTCCGGCTTTGGTGACAGCATTTGATTTGGACAATGATGGGCAAAAAGAGCTGGCCGTTGCGTTGACGAATGAGCCGGCGGTCGTGTTTTACGACGAAACGTTGGGAAGCCTGGAGGAAGTGGGCCGCACCGGCCTGACCCTCAGAGCCGAAGCCATGCACTTGAAGATGTTGTCCAACGGGATGCCCGGATTATTCACCGCCAGTTTTGACCGAGGGCTATTGGAGTTTGCCAGTTTTGATGCGGATCAGTGGACCCGTCAGGACACCTATTACCCCGGTTGCCGACCTCATGATTTTACCTTTGTCGATCTGGATGGCGACGGCCTGGACGATCTGGTCTCGTTGGGTGGCGAAACGGAGATCCTCACCGGGATGTTGGGCAATGGCGGGCCGGGTTTCTGGGGATTTGCGGCTCTCAGCCTGGCTGGCACTCCGGGTTCATTTTTCAGCGGAGACCTGAATGGCGACGGCGCCGACGATCTGCTGGTTGCCGATGCCGATGGCACGACGATCAGTTTGTACAACGGCACCCAGGCAGGGCCGCTGTCACTATCGGGCTCCACTTGGGACCTGGGTTTTATTCCGGGGCGCATTTTGGTCCAGGACGTGGATGCGGATCCGGAATGGGAATTGTTGGTGCTGGACATCCTGGCGGCGGAGTTGGTCATCTTGGATTTTGCTCCGGAAACTGGATTTGCGGAGTTGTCCCGCACGGCGACCGGCTCATTCCCGTTCTTTTTTGCCATTGGAAATTTGAATGGCGACTTGACCCCAGATGTCATGGTACTGACTCAGGAAGCTCTTGAAGTAACGGTGATGACTGGCAATGGCGACGGCTCCTTGACCTCGGGCACGTCATTTGGATTCGATAGTCCTGCCGACCGGATCTTATTGATGGATCTCAACGAGGATGGTTTGCTGGATGTGGTGGCCACTGATGGCCTGTCCAGGGTTTGGACCAAGCCGAATCTGGGGGCGGCTGAATTTGG
>JADGEP010000559.1 GCA_016744275.1 Candidatus Krumholzibacteriia bacterium
GTCTGAGATGACCCGCAAAACCAGGGCCTTTTTACCACCGCCGGCAAAGACCAAACCCGGGCCACCCACCAGTGGCATCGGCAATGTGGCGCGGTCCACGGCCTGAACGGTCGCCTCCTGCCGGGCCTCAACGGGGGTTGCCCCTGAGCTGTTGGTTGCCACTTCAGCGGCAGGCTGCTCTTCAACCAAATTGGATGCCGGAAGATCTTTTTCCGGGCTGGCAAGCCAACCGGCGGCCAATGAATCAGCTGGCGAGCCGCTCGGCATTTCTGTGAGCAGCTCGGGGGATTGCACATCTTGGATCGCATCAGGCTGGGTGGCCGCTTCGGTCGCCGAGGCAACCTCCTGGGTACCGGGGCTAGGTGCCGCCGCCATCTCGGCTTCTCCACCACAGCCGCGCATGTACAATAGAACGGCCAAACCAACGACCACCAACCCAATACCAGTCAGTCCGATGTTCCGCCAGGGCAGTCCAATATGGCTGATTTCGACCTTATTTTCTTCCCAAACCGTGTCAGCGCCACCGGGCTGGGCCGATGACTCCCCGGAGAAACTGCCATAGAGATCCAATACCCTCTCGGTATCCAATCCCAATTCCACGGCACAGGTGCGCAAAAAGCTTTTGATATAAAGGGCCCCGGACACCTTGTGGTATTCGTCCCTCTCGATGGCATCAATCACCGGCGGTGGGATTTTCGTTTTCTCCGACAGCTCCGCCAAAGACAAGCCCTGGCTCTCTCGGGCCGAGCGGATCAATCCGCCCGGTGTTTCCATTCCTGCATGTTCCGTCATGCGACTACTCCTCGCCCTGCGGGCTGATCAGCAAAACGCCACCATGGCTGCTAGTCCAGAGCTTCAATTCGTTCCCTGATCATGGCCGCCTTGGCCTCATTTTCCGCCAGCAGATCCCGCTGTTGTTGGATCACGTGTTCCGGCGCCTTGGATGTGAATTTTTCGTTGGCCAACTTGGCCCGGCAACCTTTCATCCAACCCTCGATTTTGGCCACGTCTTTTGCCAGACGGGCTTTTTCTTTTTCCAGATCCACCAAGCCCTTCATGGGCAGGAATATCTCCACGGTGCCAGCCACGCCCACACCAGCGGGTGCGGGGTCTTCGCCACCACAAACGACCTGAACTTCTTCCATCTTGGCCAACAAGGCGATCAATTCGCCCCCTTGGGCCAACGCTTCCTGCTCTGGCGCGCTGGGCACCCGCAGCCTGGCCAGGCCACGTTTTCCTGGCTGTACGCCCAGCTCATTGCGCAGGTTGCGAACCACGCCCACAATCTCCTGGACCTGTTCGAAATCACTCAATTCGGCGTTGAAGGGCGCCTCGCCACTGAAACAAGGATAAGAAGACGTCATCAGGAAGCCATTGCTGGGCGGCAACCAACTCCACAGTTCTTCGGTAATGAACGGCATCACCGGATGCAGCAATTTGTAGTTCACACCCAGAATGAGCATAGCCACCGAAAGCACCGGGTTGCGGAGTTCTTCATCACGCATACGCGGCTTGATCGCCTCCAGATACCAATCGCAGAACTCATGGCGGAAGAAATTGAACACGTCGTAAGCCGCATCATTCAAGCGCCGCTTTTCCATGTTCGTATCGCAGCCCGCAATCATCGTGTGCAACCGGTTCAGGATCCATTTGTCTTCCAGTTGCAAATCTTCATCGGCCAGGGCCACCGGCGGCTCGCCGCCATAAATACTGCGCCACAACGCGGCAAATCCCTCAGCCGGATTCTCTTGCCATTGCTGGCAGGAAACCACATCAGCGATATCCAGGGTTCGGGGCGCCACTTCGCCAGCGATGTCACCGGGCAGGCCCGCCTCATCCCACGATGTGAGCACCAGCTTCGAGGCCTGGAACACTTTGTTGCAGAAATTGCGCCCCACTTCGAGAGTCGACTCGTCATAGAAAATGTCCTGGCCCGTCGGCGTCAGCATCACCAGGCTGCAGCGCAGGGCATCGGCTCCGTATTTGTCCATCAAGTCGATGGGATCCGGAC
>JADGEP010000055.1 GCA_016744275.1 Candidatus Krumholzibacteriia bacterium
GTCACAGGGGTGCGGGCAGTGAGGGTGCGGCCATCATTGAGTGAGGCCTGTAGTGTAATGTGGTGCACTCCGGTTTCGGTGTAGGAAACAGGCACGGGAATTCCCGGGATCAAGGGGCGAGGGCCGATTCCATCACCGGCGTCCAGAGTGTAGGCCATGGCAGGCAAAGAGCCGTTGCTGAAAATTGTGGCTTGGGGCAGAACAAAGGCGAACGACCCGCCGTCGTGAATCGTCGGCTGCATTGAAGTCAGGGCAAAAACATCTCCAGCTCTGAGGCTGCCATCGGGCGCCATGCGCTCGTACCGGGCCTGGATCAAGCCCAGCGGAACCGTGCTGAGAGCGGAATTCTTATCAGTCATGAAGTATTGATCCGGGCGACCGCGCGGCGGTGCTTGCCAACCGAGATCGCGTTCGGCAGCCCGTTGCAATTCGTGCAGTGTTTGCCGCCAGCGGGGCAAACCGCTGAGGGGCGAATCCGGCGACCCATCCAGTTCGTGCAGGTCGGCCATGGGTACAACCCGGTCAACGAGAATGCCCAGGGGAGTGGTCTTGGGCAGCTCGGCAGCCCGTGATTGGCCTGCAAGAGCGAGCAAGAGCAGGCAGGACAAAGAGAATGCGCGGAATCTGATGCCGTGGCCGCGACCAAGGCGAATGGGGCAATTCATATGAGTACACCTGACGGGAGATTGCATGGCAAAAGGACTCCGTCCAGCATACTCAATTTATGAATGACCAACAAACGCGGGCGCTAGCCTGGAAGGATCACTCGTTGTCAGGTGCGTCGCGGTACATGTCCAGGCGGCGGTCGCCCCATAAGTCGTTGCGAGGCGTGAACAGCTTGTCCTGAGGCAGAATTTCAACCGTGGCGCTGGCCGCGCCGACGGCATCCTTGTCCAGGGCGGCCAGCCTTTCGCCCATGCGTGAGACGACCTGGCTGCGGCCGCTGAAGGTGAGCGCCTGTCCGGTTCGGTTTTCGGTGCCCACGCGATTGCTTGTCACCGCAACGACCATGTTTTCCTGGCAACGGGTGATCATTGCATCCTGGCACCAGGGCAAAAGCAGATTGGACGGATGGCAAATCACCTCGGCGCCGGCAAGGGCCAGACTGCGCGCCGCTTCGGGAAATATCCAGTCGAAACAGATCATCATGCCGATGGTGGTGCCGCAGGCTTCGAAGACGGGAAAGCCCAGATCGCCAGGAGTGAAAATCGACTTCTCATCCAGAAAAAGGTGCACCTTGCGGTAGACGGCACGGCTGCCATCAGGCCGAATCAATACCGCGGAATTGAACAGTTTGTCGCCGTTGATTTCCGCCATTCCGGCCACCAGCGTGGTGCCGGTATCGCCGGCAAATTGAGCCAGGCGGGAGCGGGTGGGGCCCGGTTCGCCATCGGTGAGATTTTCGGCAAATCCCAAGGCCTCTTCTCGGGAAGTGAATTGATAGCCCGTATTGAACAACTCAGGTACGACGGCCAAGTCGCAACCGGTCGGTATCAGGCCCAAGGCGGTGTCGATGTTGGCCTGAACGGCCCCAAACTCAGGGTGGGTTTGGATGGCGGCAATCTGCAGCTGCTTCATCGGGGCTTTCCTTCCGGCGTGAACTCGGGATGTCCGGTGAGGCCCAAAAAGCGGTTCAGGGTTTTCTCACGGGGGTAGCGATCCATGACCAGTTCGCGTCCGGCCAAACCCAGGCGCCGGGCCAGGGCGGGATCCTTCAGCAACTTCAACAAAGCGGCCAACAGGGCGTCGCTGTTTCCCGGTGGCACCAACAATCCGGTTTCACCGTCGACGACAATCTCCGGCAGGCTGCTGGCGTCGCCGGCGACAACAGGCACTTCACAAGCCAGGGCCTCGGCCGCCGCCAGGCCAAACCCTTCCGCGTGCGAAGGCATCGCCAGGATGTGCAGCCCCTGATAGAAATTTTCCACGTTTTCGGTATAGCCCAGAAGCTCCACATCTTCGGGATGACGCAAGCCCTCGCGCCAACGTTCCAGATCTTCTTGCAGGATGCCTTCGCCAGCCAGGCGCAGGACCGGACGCTGCTCCCACTCCTGAGCGTCGATGGCCGTCCAGGCCTGCATCAATTCCGGGATGCCCTTGCGCGCGATCAATTGTCCCACGGCGCCCACGACGGGCCGGCCACTGGGCGCGGGGCCCGGCACAAACCGGTCGATGTCGATGCCCTTGTACAGCAAGTGAACCCGGTCGAGATCCAACCAGGGGCCACTGTCCAGAATCGTTTTGCGGGTGGCCAGGCTGTTGACAAGTATTCCGGTGCACAACACCTGGAAATTCCAGCGGTAGTCCAGGCGGTCTTTCAGGGGGAAATCGCTTTCCCGGGTGGCGAGCACACAGGGCATGCCGGCCAGGCGTCCGGCGGGCGCGGCGACTTTGACATCTTTGGTGCGGTTGGCGACCAGGGCGGTGGCGCCTGTTTTTTTCAAATGAGTCGCCAGAGCGGCGATGGTCCATGGGGCTCCGTCGATGCGAATGGTCAGGGCCTTGACGGGCAATCCCTCGGCTTCGGCGCGCCGGCGCAGCTCGCTGTCCGGATTGGTCACAAATTCCACGTCGCAGCCACGGTCGCGCAGGGCGAGTGCTGTTTCCAGCATCCACACTTCGGCGCCGCCCCAGCTGCGCATGGAGTTGACGAAAGAGATGCGGTAAGGACGCGAGGCAGAGGACACGTGATGCTCCTGTGATCTGGCAGTGGGGTTCAGGCAATGCGGTGAATCGGCGTCCAGCATAGTTCCCGGGACAGGCCTCGCCAAGGACAATGGTGGATCCCAACAATCCCATGGCCTCGGTTGTCTCTTGAATCAGAGATATTCCTTTCGCACGGTGCCCGGGAGCCGACCTGGCGGTCACCCGAATTGCGAATTGTGCCCCTGTGGATTAGCTTTCTGCCAAGATTGACATCTCTCATGTGCTGATTCTTGGCCCCGGTGGCCGGAGGCCTGTTCTTGTCCAGTTCCGCCTTAAAACGCAAAGAAGTCCGTTTCGACCCGCGCGTCGAATGGTTCAGCGATGTGCACCGCCTGCTTTCACCCATGGCCGGAGTCACCGATCGCCCCTTTCGCGAGATCTGCCGGCGTTACGGCGCCGATATGGGTTTTTGTGAATTTGCCTCGGCGGCAGGCCTGGCCTACGGCGGCGAAGCCACCTGGTCCCTGGTTGATACTGAAGGGGAAGCGGGCCGTGTGGGCATCCAGATTTTTGGCTCCGATCCGGAACACATGATGGCCGCCACCCGGATGCTGAATGAGCGCCAGATGGATGTGCTGGATATCAACTTCGGCTGTCCGGCCAAAAAGGTGGTCAAAAAATGCGGGGGCAGCGCCTTGTTGGCCGATTTGCCGCTGCTGAAAAAGATTGTCGATGCGGTGGTTTCCGAATCCCGCGTGCCGGTTACCGCGAAGATTCGAACGGGCTGGGACGAAGAAACAGTCAACTACGAAGAAGTGGGCTTGCTTTTGCAAGAAGCCGGCATGTGTTGGGTCACGATGCACGGCCGCACCCGCGCCCAGAAATACACGGGGCAGGCAAACTGGGACCGCATCGCCGGCCTGGTTGAGGCGCTGGATATTCCGGTGATCGGCAACGGTGACGTGGTTGATGGCGACAGCTACCGCCGCATGGTGGAACATACGGCCTGCCACGGCGTGATGATCGGGCGCGGCGCCATAGGCAACCCCTGGATTTTTGGCCAGATGCATGCCGTGGACCGGGGCGAGCCCGCACCCGAAGTCGACTTTGCCGAGATGTGCAACGCCACCATTGATCACTTGCGTGGCGAGGTGGCCCTGCGCGGTGAGCCCCAGGGATCGTTCGTGGTGCGCAAACACATCGCCCGGTGTTTCAAGGGATATCCTGGCGCGGGCATTCTGCGCCGGAAGTTGTACGCCACCACGGTGGCCGAAGAAATGGAAACCATCCTGCGGGATGCCGCTGCAGCGGGCGATCCACGTTATGACCAGGGCCTTGAGGCCGAAGGAGAAATCCATGCCGACGATTGAACGCCGCCTTCTTTTGCTGGCAACGGTGGCCTTGCTGGGGTTGGCCGGTTGCGCCAAGCAAGTGGGCCCAGGACTGAGCGGTGAACAGGTGGTGCCGGCCGACCAACGGGTCATCGAACACACTGTTGGCACGGGCGAAACCCTGTCCCGCATTGCCGACAATTATTATGGCGATCCGGATCGCTATCTGGACATCGCCCGGGAAAATGGCATCAGTGATCCTGGCCGGATCGTCCCCGGTTCGGTGCTGCAACTCAGCTTCAGCAAGGGCGAGTGGGGTGGAGCCCGCCAACGGGCCGCGGCCCTGGCCCCCTACAATAAGGGTGTTGACCTGATGGCCAACGAGCGCGTGGGAGAGGCCGAAAAGCAATTCAAACTGGCCCTGGAAACGGCACCTGATCTGAGGGCCGCAAAATACAACCTGGCCCTGGTGCACCTCAAACGAGGGCGCAACGATCGGGCGCTGGTGCTGCTGGAAGAGTTGACAACCGAACGCCCCGAAGATCCGGATTTCCTTTTTGCCCGGGGCAACGCGCTTTTCCAGTCGACGCAATTTGACGCCGCGACAGCGCAGTTTCGAGCCGCGCTCACCCATCGGCCTGGGTTCAAACGGGCGGCTTTTGGCCTGGCCCGCGGCTACCAGGAAGGTGGCCATCCGCGCCAGGCAATGGCGGCCTGGGAAGACTACTTGAAACTGGACGGCACCTCAAGCTGGGCGGCCACCGCCCGGCGCAACCTGCGAAAGCTTCAGGATGAATCCGGGCAATAGTCCTTTGCTGTCGTTGCGAGGCTGGTCACTGGATCGCCACTCGACTGCCGGACCCCGCTCGGTGCTGGAAAACATCGATCTGGACCTTTTTGCCGGCCGCTGGTTGGCCATCGTCGGCGCCAACGGCTCAGGCAAATCGTCCCTCTTGAAATATCTTGCTTCCGAAGAATCGCCGCTGGCCGACCAGGCCGCCATCATGTTTCAGGATCCCGACGACCAGATATTTGCGACCGGTGTGGACCGGGAAATCACCTTGGGGCGCGAAGGGCGTGACCCGGAGGCGGTGCGGCAAGAATTTGGCCTTACCGGTTTGGGTGAGATGAACCCGAGGCTATTGTCAGCCGGGCAGAAACAGCGCCTGGTTTTGGCCGTTGCGCTGGGCGATGCGCCGCAGGTTTTGCTGTGCGACGAGCCCACCAGTTTGCAAGACCCCGTGCAAGCCGAGTGGGTGCTGGACCGCCTCGATAGCTGGCGGCGCGAAACCGGAGGCTGTCTGGTGACCGCCACCTGCGACCGTGCCGAGGCCGCCCGGGCAGATGATATCATGGTCCTGGCCGAAGGCCGTATTCTGGTGCAGGGGCCGTCGGCGGAATTGCTGGATGATCCGCGTGTGGTTGAGCTGCTGGGCGGGGCGGGTTTGCCCTGCGAAGCGGCGGCGGTGGTGGGTGATCCGAATGGTGAACCTGTCCTGACGCTGAACGGTATTGGTTGCGACTTCACATCCGGCGGCGGCTTCAGCGGCGCCCAACTGGTGGTGCGTCCTGGTGATCGCTGGGGCCTGGTGGGAGTCAACGGTTGTGGCAAGTCGACCCTGTTGGCCATGTGCGCTGGCGCCCGGCGCCCGGATCGCGGCACCGTTGAATTGGGCGGCCTCAAGTTATACGCTAAAACCGATTTGGATCTGGATCACGGCTTGGCCTTGCTGGCGCCCCAATTCCCGGAGTACTTGTTCACGCGTTCGGACGTGGCGTCCGAGATCGCGTTGGACCCCGCTCTGGCAAATCAGCCGGTAGGCGCTTGGCTGGAGGCCCTGGGCTTGGCCACAGATCTGTCCCCAAGAAATCCCCACGATTTGAGCAGCGGCCAACGCCGGCGTCTGGCCCTGGGGCTGATCTTGCGCTCGAACCGCCCACTGATCCTATTGGATGAGCCCACCGCGGCCCTGGATGCTGAGGGGAAAGCCCGGGTCCTGGGACTGTTGGATCAATTGCCGGTCGAGACGGCCCTGGTCATTGCGTCCCATGATCGGGATTTTCTCACTCGGGCCGGGTGCCAAATCTGTGAGATCCACGCCGACGGATTGAGCACTGAGTGAGTGCGTTGATTGACCTGCCGCAGCACCTGCCGGCCTCTATTGACAGCGACCAATCTCAGCGTTTGTTTCACGGCCGCGGTCATGCCTTCGCAGGCCTCAGCCATGTGACAGTCGATTGGTTGGCGCCGGTTGTCATGATCACTCTTTTTGCCCCGGAATCCCCCACGGACATTGAGTTGTTGTCAGATCAGTTGCGGGCGCGAGTGCCCGGATGCGCCAGCGTCCAATTGCAGCACCGCTATCTCAAAGAGGGTCCGGTGGATGTGATTTGGGGCCAGAAAATAACGGAGTTGATAGTCCATGAGAACGGTCTCAAATTCCATTTGAATCTGGGCCGATCCCGCAACCACGGCCTGTTTTTGGACATGAAAGAAGGCCGGGGCTGGGTCCGGCAGAACAGCCAACGGCGGCGGATTCTGAATCTGTTTGCCTACACCTGTGGCTTTTCAGTAGCGGCGGTGGCGGGTGGTGCCGAGTCCGTACTGAATGTCGACATGAGCAGCCCGGCCCTGGCCGTGGGGCGCCGCAATCATCATCTGAATGGGCAGTCCCTGGACCGTGTGGCATTTGAGAAGTTGAACATATTCAAATCCTTTGGCCGGTTGATGAGGCGGGGGCCCTATGATATGTTGATCTGTGATCCCCCGACGCTCCAAAAGGGGAGCGTGGATATCGCCCGGGATTACCCTAAACTTTTGTTTGAACGCACCGGAATTGGATCGGCAACTGCTCGGTGATAGCGTGGCACAGTGGGCGCCGGAATATGATTTTGTGGGCGAAATTCCGACACCCGGAGTTTTTATTGAGGCCCAGGGAAAAGGCTTAAAAGTTCAGGTATATGAAAAATATCAGTGAGAGGGCGATCGGTAGGCATGAATAATATTGGTGGATTTGAAAACGATCAGTTGTTGAACCAACTCGTCGACGGGGCCGAGCAGGGGATCGTTGTCTACGGCCTGGATCTGAAATATAGGCTCTGGAATCCGTACATGGAAAAACTCACCGGGGTGATGGCCGGGGACATTTTGGGAAAACATCCCACCGATATTTTTGACTTTCTTGAAGGCACCGACCTGATGGACCGCTTGGCCAGTATTGCCACCCTTGGCCAAACAAGTGCGGTCGAGTATCCCTTCAACAAGCCGGGATGCGATGACTCGGGGTGGGCGGCAGATACGGCCAGCCCATTGCGGGATTCGGATGGAAAAATTTCGGGCATCGTCAGCATTGTCAATGACATCACCCAGCGCAAGGAAATGCAAGACGCGCTGAGGGACAGCGAAGAGAAATACCGTTCGATGTATACGAACGCTCCTTTATCCTACCAATCTCTCGATGTTGAGGGGAACTTTCTGGATGTCAATCCCATGTGGTTGCGCACCCTGGGCTGGAGCAGGGATGAAGTTATTGGCAAACCCTATGCCGATTTTCTGCACTCCAACTGGCAACCCCATTTTGAGCAGAATTTTGCCAATTTCAAAAAGATGGGCTTCATCAACGGTGTCGAGTTCAAGATCCGCCACAAGAATGGGCACTACCTGGACATCTCATTTAACGGCTGCATAGGCACGACACCCGAAGGTGAATTCAAACAGACCTATTGCGTCTTTGAGGAGATAACGGCCCGCAAGAAAGAGGAAGCCATTCGTCTCGAGCTTGAGGCTCAGGTGCGTCAAAAATTCAAGATGGAAGCCGTTGGCGTGATGGCTGGCGGCATCGCCCACAATTTCAATAACAATCTGGCCATCATTCTGGGCAATGTCGAATTGGCCCGCACGAAGGTTCCAGCCGGCAACGAGGGGCTCGAATTGCTCGAAAATGCCGAGGCGGCGATTCAGCGGTCACGAGAACTGGTGACCCAGATCCTGGCCTACAGCCGGGATGAAGTTCGTGACAAGATTCCGATCCATGTGCCCTTGCTGTTGGAAGAAACATTCAAATTGCTGCGGGCTGCCATTCCCAGCTCAGTCGATCTGCAGTTGCACGTGAGCGACAAATGCGGGGATGCAACCTTCAATGCTGATTCGTCCAGCATTCAGGAAACACTGATCAATCTGTGCAACAACGCGGTGCAAGCCATGAATGAAAAAGGCACCCTGATACTGAAGCTGGATCGAGTCGCATTGACGGCGCCGGATATTCCCGCTCAATTCGAAGGGCCAGCAGGGACCTATATCCGGCTCAGTGTCAGCGACGACGGGTGCGGCATGCCCGAAGCTACCAAGGAAAAGATCTTCGATCCATTTTATACGACCAAAGCCGTCGGCGAGGGCACGGGACTGGGCCTGTCGACCGTGCTGGGCATCGTCAACCAGCACGATGGGCTGATCAAGGTGCAGAGCACTTTGGGCCAGGGCAGCACTTTCGATCTCTATTTTCCGATATTGGAGGCCTCGGTCTTGAAGCCGGTTGACAGTGGCCGAAGCCCCGCTGGGCCCCTGGGCACCGAACGGGTGCTTTTTGTGGATGATGAAGAGATGTTGGTCCGGATCGGCGAAAGGGTTCTGGTCGGGGCAGGCTATCGGGTGACGACGGCGACCGACGGCGAAGAAGCGCTGGAATTGGTCCGGGAAGATCCTCAGCGGTATGATCTGGTGGTCACGGATCAAACCATGCCGGGTTTGACGGGTATGGAATTGAGTGCCAAAGTGCGGGAGATCCAGCCCAAATTGCCGGTCATATTGGTTTCGGGCTACAGCAGCGAAATCACTTCCGCCGAAGCGCGGGAGATCGGAATCTGGTCCTGTTGCCAGAAACCCATGGACATGTTGGCGCTCCTGACAGCTGTTCGCACCGTTCTGGATGAGGCCGCAGAACCGCGAAATTGAACCTATGGCCAAGCTTCGGGGTGGTTCTACCCAATCTGAGCGACCCGTGGGTGGAGGCTGGGCGGCAAAAGAATCCAGACCGCACCAGAATCCGCTTGCTGGCACCCCGCCGGATTGTTAGATTCCTGCCGACAGGAAATCCGGAATCCGCTAAAAGGAGGCGATTGGGAAACGAACGCATGACCATAAGGGCCATGCCTTTTTTTTGCCTATTAATCGCCATGATCCCAACGACCTGAGCCAGCCAGAGGAAGACCCATGAATTTCGCCGAAAAAGCCGTCCTCATGAACGCCAGCGAGATCACCCGCGCCATGAAGCGCATGGCCCACGAAATCATCGAAGCCAACAAAGGTGTCGACAATCTGGTTCTGCTGGGAGTCCAGCGCCGTGGTGTGCCCTTGGCGCGCATGTTGGCCGAGGCCATCAAGCAGGTCGAAGGCCACGATGTACCTCAGGGTGCCCTGGACATCACTTTCTACCGGGATGATCTGAGCACTCTCGGCCCCTCACCTCAGGTGTCCAGCACCGAAATGCCTTTCGATGTGAACGAGAAGATCATTATCCTGGTGGACGATGTGCTTTACACCGGACGCACGGTGCGCGCGGCCCTGGATGTGATCATGGATTGGGGCCGGCCGCAGGCCATCCGCCTGGCCGTATTGGTCGATCGCGGCCATCGCGAGTTGCCGGTGCGCCCGGACTTTGTCGGCAAGAATGTGCCGACGTCCCAGAAAGAGATCATCAAGGTGAAGGTCAAAGACTTTGACGACAAGCTTGAGGTGGTCGTCGGGGAGGTCACGGAATGATCCTGCAAAGCAAGGATGTGCTTGGGCTGGAAGATTTGACAGCCGAAGAGATCCTGGGCGTATTGGATGTGGCGGCCCATTTTCGGGCCGTCTTTGACCGCCCGGTACGCAGCGTCCCAATAATGCGCGGCCGCACGGTGGTGAATTTCTTTCACGAACCGAGCACCCGCACCCGCATCAGTTTTGAACTCGCCGAACAACGCCTCTCCGCCGACATCATCAACTTCGCCGCCGCCACCAGCAGTTTCTCCAAGGGCGAAACCCTGCGCGATACGGCGGAAAATCTGGCGGCCATGAAGATCGACATGCTCATCGTCAGGCACAGTTCGCCGGGGGCGGCTCAATACTTGGCGAAAGTGCTCAAGTGTTCGGTGATCAACGCGGGCGACGGGGCCCATGAACATCCGACCCAGGGCTTGTTGGATATCATGACCATGCGCCAGCGCCTGGGTGATATGCGCGGCAAGAAGGTCACCATCATCGGGGACATCACTCACAGCCGGGTGGCCCGTTCCAATCTGTGGGGCTTAGTCAAATTGGGGGCCGAGGTCACGTTGTGTGGCCCGCCGACCATGATTCCCGGTGGTCTGGACAAGCTGGGCGCCAAGATCGAATACAACCTGGAAAAAGCCGTAGCCGACGCCGATGTGCTGAATGTTTTGCGCATCCAGTTGGAACGGCATTCCAGCAAAAGTTTCCCCGGTAATCGGGAATACCACCGAATGTATGGCATCACTGAAGATGTGGTGCGCAAATTGAAGCCCGAAGCTTTTGTCATGCATCCCGGGCCGATGAATCGGGATGTGGAAATCGCCAGCGAAGTGGCGGACGGACCGCGCCAGGTGATACTTGATCAGGTGGCCAACGGCGTGGCGGTGCGCATGGCCCTGATCTATCTGCTCAGTGGTGGCGATCCCCGGTCTCTGGGCAGCAGCGCCAACTAGAATACGTCAACAAAACTGTCCGGGCCCCGGCGTGTGGGCCATCCAGAAAGAGGTCGGAAAATGGAGTGGAGTTGGCAGCGCATTCCCGCCGAATACCTGGTCATCAACGTCAAGCTGTGCCGCAATGGCAAACTGGCCCGACGCAAAGGGTACCTGCATGTGCGCAAGGGACGCATCGAGGGCCTGGGCGTGGGACAACCGGCCATCAATGGGGTGCCCGTGCTGGACGGCGAAGGTCTGGTCTGCGCCCCGGGCCTGGTCGACCTGCGCGCGTCGTTCCGCGAACCGGGCAATGAGCAGATGGAAACCGTGGCCACGGGCAGCCGGGCTGCGGCAGCCGGAGGTTTCACTTCGGTGGTGACCATGTCCGGCACCGATCCGGTTATCGACAACTCGGGCATGGTGCGTTACCTGATCGACCGCGGGCGCGAAGCCGGATTGTGCCGCGTCTATCCCACTGGGGCCGTCAGCCCGGGACGTCAGGGCGAGGCCATGTGCGAATACGGCGACATGGTTGATGCCGGGGCGGTGGCCTTCACCGACGATGACGTTCCGGTGGCCAGCGGCGGGCTGATGTCCAACGCGCTGAAGCTGACGAAGGTGTTGGGTGTGCCCGTCATTTCCCATGCCGAAGACCGTTCCATTGTTGGCGGGGGCGTCATGCACGCGGGGTATTGGTCCGGACGCCTGGGTATGGCTGGCATGGGCCGCGCCGGCGAAGACTCGGCCGTCTTCCGGGATGTGGAACTCGCCCGCGCCACTGGCGGGCACCTGCATCTGGCCCACGTGTCGACCAAGGGTGCGGTGGAAATCATCCGGCGAGCCAAGGCCGAAGGCATCAACGTGACCGCCGAAGCGGCGCCGCACCATTTCAGCCTGGATCATTCCCGGTGCCGCGACTTTTCGCCGCTCTTCAAAGTCACCCCGCCGTTGCGCGAGCCCGATGACGTCAACGCCATCGCCGAGGCCTTGGCCGACGGCACCATCGATGCGATCGCTTCGGATCACGCTCCGCACACCGGGACCGAAAAGGAATACCAATTTGACCAGGCGCCCTTTGGCGCCACAGGCCTGGAGACGAGCCTGGCGGTGGGCATCACCTATCTTGTGAACAATGACATCCTGGATCTGGGCCAATTGATCGCCTGCCTGAGCGAAAAACCGGCGCGCATTTTTAATCTGCCCGGCGGCCGCCTCGAAGAGGGAGCCGAGGCGGACTTTGTGCTCTTTGATCCGACCGAAAAATGGACGGTGGATGCCAAGGGATTCCAATCCCGCAGCACCAATTCGGCCTATCTGGGCGAAACTTTGACTGGTAAGGTGAAGGCCACGTTTCTGCGCGGGCGCTTGACCTGGCGCGGCGAAAACTAGGCACGGTGGACGCTCGGCCCGAAATTTGCTTTTTTAACAAGTCACTCGAGTCATGCCGGCGATAGCCGGAAGGGATCTGCAGATCAGGTATCTTAAATAAAATGAGTAAGTTGCGAAAATACGGAGCCCCGTTCCTTGGCGCTGGTGTGAAGCGGGCAGTTGCACTTGTCGGCCTGAATAGGCGGGCCTATCGTCCGCAAAACAGGACGTTTCAAGGACGACGCTGGCTCTTATTGCCCCTACTGTCGCTATTTCTGCTGTTGTTGGCCGCCGGATGCGCCAAATTCAACACCTATTACAACGCCAAACGCAGCTTCGACAATGCCGAGGCCGTGCGTGAAGACGCCCTGCGCCGCCACGAAGATCCGCCCAAGCCGGCGGGCACCCAAAAAATCGACTATGAGACGGCCATCAAGAAGGCCCAGAAAGTTCTGGACGAGTACCCGGGCCACGGCCTGACGGAAGACTCCCTCTTTTTGCAGGGCAAGGCGCATCATCGCCTGGAGGCCTTCCGGCAGTCGATCCGCAAATTTGACCTGCTCTTCCAAAACTATCCGGGCACCGATTTTAATGAAGAGGCGCTCTACCTGCAGGGATTGAACTATCTCCTTATTGGAGCCCTGGACACCAGCCAGGATTATCTCGATCGCCTGGCTAAGAGTTACCCCGAGAGCAAGTATCAGGCGGAGACGCGCAAGGTTTCGGGCGACAACGCTTTTGCCATGAAGGATTGGGAATCGGCGGCGGTCAGTTATCGGGAATATTTGGACCTCAAGGGAGAGGTCGCCGAACGGGATCGAGTGGGATTAAAGCTGGCCGAATGCTATTGGGAGTTGGAAGACTATTACCCGGCCGCTGAGGTGCTGCAGGAGGTGGGCCACAATACGTCGAGCGCCGACCTGGCGTTCCGGGCCCGGTTGTTGCGCGCGCGGGTGCACGTGCGGATGCAAGATTACGAGATTGTCGAACTTTTGGTCAGTCAGTTGCGCGACGAGGCGGAAATCTACACTTCCAGTGGCGATGTTCTGCTGGTGGAATCCGAGGCTCTCATCGCTCAGGGCAAGTCCGATGAAGTGGCGCCGTTGCTACAGACCATGCCGACGGAGTGGGAGACTCCTTCAGTCAAGGCGCGGGCTTCCGAAATTCTGGGCCAGATTTTCCTGGACCGCGGGGATTGGGAAGATGCGCGTGAGAAGTTCCAGACCGCCATGATGAAAAAGGATTCCCTGGAAGACGAAGACCGCGTGCGCCGACTGAATGACAACCTGAAGGACTATTTGGCGGCCGATACGGCTTTGCCCGATGCCAGCGGAGAACGGGTGCCGCGGTTAAAACTGCTGCAGGCCAATTCGCTCCTGTTCGGCTTCGAGCGACCGAACATGGCGGCCACGCTGTATGTCGAAGCGGCCGTCGATACGGCAGCCGACAGCACAGTGGCGGCCAGGGCTCTTTATGGCGCCTATCTCACCTACGACCAGTACTTGGCTGTGCCGGATTCCGCCGCACTTTTCCAGGCTTCGCTGGAAGAGCGTTTTCCCGATTCGCCCCAGGCTTTTGACGCCCGCTCCGAGAGCGGTTCAAATCTGTTGGGTTATTTGTTGGAAATTCGGGCCTCCCAGCAGGAAGTCAATCTGGCGAATCTTTCGGACGATGACCGTTTGGCGCTTCAGGAGTTGGGCGAGGTGGACACCGCTGGCGTGGGCATTGGCAATCGGCCGATGAAAGGGGTGCG
>JADGEP010000560.1 GCA_016744275.1 Candidatus Krumholzibacteriia bacterium
ATTATGACCGGAAGGTTGAGACTCGGGCCTTGAAGACCAACCGCAGACATGAATTAGTCTACGGATACTAAAAAACTTCCCTTGCTGAATGAACCGACAAGGGGAGAACAAAAACACAATCTTCGAGGCACAACCTGTCCTAAACGCCTTTCATGTGCTAAATTGACCGATACCGCTCACTCAGATGTGAGCCCCCGCTTTGCCCCGCTTTTTTGACAATCCATTGGGAGGATGACCGTGAGCGGCATGCTGCTGAAGAACGCCACCGTATTGGACTATTTTCCTGTTGCCATGGACGCCGAAGCGGCCCCCCGCGTAGAGGTCGTGGACCTGCGCGTCGAAGGCGAACGAATCGTCGAACGCGGCACCGATCTGGTCGCCCGCGAGGGCGAAGAAGTCATCGAGTTGTCTGGGGTGACGGTCATGCCGGGTAATATCAATGCCCACGGCCACCTCTACTCCAGCCTGGCCGCCGGCATGCCCGCGCCCAAGGTGCCGTTGAAAAATTTCACCGACATCCTGACGGAAGTCTGGTGGCCACTGGACCGCAGCCTGGATGCCGAGGCCAACTACCTCAGCGCCTTGGCCGGCAGCTGGGATGCCGTGCGTTGCGGCACCACCCTGATGTTCGATCACCACGCCAGCCTGGCTGCGGTGGGTGGTTCCCTGGATCGCATCGAACAAGGCCTCAGTGAGGTCGGGTTGCGCGGTTGCCTGTGCTACGAAACCACTGACCGTGGCGGCAAGGGTCAGCGCGACATCACCCTGCAGGAGAACGAACGCTACCTGCAAAAGTTGAAAGACACGCCGGTATCCGGTGTGCCACAGTTCAAGGGGCTCGTCGGGGCCCACGCCAGTTTCACGCTCGAAGAGCGCACGCTAGAACTGCTCGAAGGCATCTGCAGCCGGATGGGTGTCGGCTTGCACATCCACCTCGCCGAAGGAACGACTGACCGTGAGGTGAGCCACGACCGCGGCTGGAAAGATCCCCTCGATCGCCTGGCCGATTTTGGTTTGGTGCGGCCCGGAAGCGTTTTTGCGCACGGCGTGGACCTGAGCCCCATCGACATGCAGACCCTCGAGGAAAAAGGCGTCTGGCTGATCCACTGTGGCCGCTCGAACATGAACAACGGCGTGGGCCGCGCGCCCATCGACCGCTTTCCGCTGAATTGCGGCGTGGGTTCCGATGGCCTGGACAACAACATGTGGGGCGAGCTGCGCATGAGCTACTTCCGCGGCAACGAAGGCGGCCGTGGCCCCATGGGCAATCCCGGTGCTGCCCGCTTCTGGTTGGGCAACTACCGCCTGGCCCGCGAAATCTTCGGTGAGCCATTCGGCAGTCTCGACAAAGGGGCTCCGGCGGACTTCATCATCCTGGAGAATTTCCAGAAAACGCCCCTGACGAGCGATACCTGGCTGGGTCACCTCTTGTTTGACTTCCATCCCTGGGATATCCACACCGTGGTGGTTGGCGGCCGCAAGGTGTATCGCAACGGCGATACACCCCCGGTCCAAGCCACCGTATTGCAAGAGACTGCGGCCCGCATGTGGAAATCCATGGGCTGGCAGAAATAGACAAACACTTTAGGGAGAATCATAGATGAGTGATAACAACAACCCGGCCAACGGCAAAACCATCGCCGCCCGCGCCGCCGAACTGCAAGAGCCCATGATCGCATTTCTGCGCGACATTGTGGCCATACCCAGCCTCTCGGGTGAAGAAGAAGGCGTCATCCGGCGCATTGAAGCCGAAATGAAAAAAGTCGGCTTTGACGAAGTCCGCATCGACGCCTTGGGCAATGTGCTGGGCCGCATTGGCAATGGTCCGCGCATCATCGCCTTTGACGCCCACATCGATACGGTGGATGTAAGTGACCCTTCCCAGTGGGACTGCGATCCCTTCAAAGGCAAGGTCGAGGACGGCAAGGTCTTTGGGCGCGGCTCCGTAGACCAGAAAGCCGGCATGGCGGGCATGGTCTACGCCGCGG
>JADGEP010000561.1 GCA_016744275.1 Candidatus Krumholzibacteriia bacterium
GAACAATTCCTGGATGCCGCCGGCGTGGTGCAGGACAACTGGCTGTGGGACAATACCATTTTCAGCGCACGCACCGATCTCTTCAATTTGCGCACGCCTGTTGCTGGCAGCGTCGCACGTTTCCAGGTGGACATCCGGGGGATCTACACCCGCTACAGCACCTTTGTTTTTGATGTGGCGGCCCACCTGAACGACGGCCTGGCCGACGCGGGAAATCTGACGTTCTCATACAACGACCAGAACGATTCTTTGCGGGTGCGCCTTGTGGGCGAGACCGATGCCATTGTGCCTGGATCCAACCTGCTGACGATTACAAACAACTCCGTCGGCAGCCCTTTGCGGCCTGTGGCTCTGGACAGTTACGATGTTCTCTATTGGACAGCTCTGGAATTGACGGCCGGATTGGGACAGCTGGATTTTGCCCACTGGGGTGACCAAGTGCCTTCGATCGGGACGGGGGTCGATTTGGTCCTCACTTCTCCTTCGGCTGAAGTGCCCCTGATGTGGGATGTCAGTGATCCGGCCAACCCTCAGGTGTGGCAGGGCACGGCCGGTACCGGCAATACCTTCACCTATGGCATGGTGCGCGATCCGGACAGTGACCGGCATTTTGTAGCGACGGTTCCGGGCGACCTGATGTCGGTCAACCGCGGGAACCGGGCCTTCCCGATTTCACTGCGCCAAGGCCGGACTGACTGGGACTACATCGTGGTGCACGCGACAGCCTTCACCGCGGCGGCCGGTGACCTGGCGGCCTACCACTCGGGCTTCCTGCCCGGAGTGGCGTCGCCCCGTGCGGCTGCCGTTTCGGTGGACGCGATCTATGACAATTTTTCTGGTGGACAGAAGGACCCGCGGGCCATTCGCAACTACCTGCGCTGGGTCTATGAACAGGGAGGCCACCGACTGGGCTATGCCTGTTTCCTGGGCAACGCGAGCCGCGACTATCGCAATCACCGCAACCGCACGCCTTTGGTGGAACTGTACGATATGGTCAGCACCGAAGTGCGCACTTCTTTCCCCGTCAATCCTTCGGCGCTGACAATCCGATTAGCCTACGCGTCGGACGACGGCCTGGTCAGTTTTGATGCCGCACCCATCGGGGATTACGATTTCCCGGATCTGGCTTGTGGACGCCTTCCCGCGATGAACGTGGAAGAGGCCCGAGGCATGGTCGATCGTGCCATCGCGTTTTCCGACTCTCCGGAGCCGGGGCCGTGGCGCAACCGGGTTTTAATGACGGCGGACGATGTTATTCGGCCCAGCAGTTACCCCAATCCGTCGTTGGGCGAATACGCGCACACGCGCAAGGCCGAAGACATCAGCACCGGCTATTTGCCCATCAGCCTGGACCAGGTCAAGGTCTACGGCGTGGATTACGATTTTCCTCCCGGCTCAATCGTCAAGCCGGCCACCCGCGCCGATATCAATTCGCGGTTGAGCGAAGGGACCACGATCTTCTACTACGTGGGACACGGGGCGGAAGACAATCTGGCTGATGAACAGATCTTTCAGGCACGGGACATTTCCAACCTGACCAACGGGATGAAGCGACCGGTGTTTCTGGCCTTCAGTTGTGATGTTGGGGTTTTTGACAGCCCGACCAGAAGGTCGATGGCCGAGCAGTTTATCCAGTTTGAAGGTGGGGGTGGCATCGCTTCGATCTGCGCCAGCCAAGTGAGCTTTATCTCGTACAACAATGCACTGACCAATGCCTTCTTTACGCATTTGTACCCTGCGATGCATGTTGATGATGCCATTACCGTGGCGGAATCGCTGCGACTGGCCAAGGCCGACATGACGCTCAGTTCCAGTTATCGCACGAATTCTCAACGTTACAACATGTTCGGTGACCCTGGAATGCGACTGCCGCATCCGGTGGATGACCTCTCGTTCACCGCAGCTAGCGTCGACACGTTGCGGGCTGGTGCTCGGCAGGCTGCGGTGCTGGCGAGCGACGGCAAAGCCTTGCTC
>JADGEP010000562.1 GCA_016744275.1 Candidatus Krumholzibacteriia bacterium
CCAAAGTCGTGGGAAGTGACACGCCGTCGGCTGCTGCCATGTTTCACCAAACGCTTTCGCCTAGGCCGGGACTCCTTGCCAGACGACCGCGTTCTTGGCCATCCAGGCCAAGGCGGTGCCGAGCTG
The DNA here is from genome assembly GCA_016744275.1 of Candidatus Krumholzibacteriia bacterium. Classification (GTDB taxonomy): domain Bacteria; phylum Krumholzibacteriota; class Krumholzibacteriia; order LZORAL124-64-63; family LZORAL124-64-63; genus JAGRNP01. The sequence goes on from JADGEP010000562.1 coordinate 127, forward strand.
ACAAACCGTCAGACAGGCCATGATATTCACGGGTTCCATGCGTCCCACCGCTTCAGACAATCCGGCCGGCACAGGTTTCCGTTCGTCAGAATCGTCCTGACGCTTCTTGATTTGGCGGGTGATCTGACCGATGGAACTTTTGCCCTCGTGACGGTCAATTTTTCCCTTGAGGCGCAAGATGGCCTTGGTGTGGATCTGGCAAACGCGGCTTTCGGTCACGGCTAGGATTTCCCCGATTTCCTTCAGGGTCAATTCTTCGTAGTAGTACAGCACCAGGACCAGTTGTTCTTTTTCAGGCAACTCGGTCATGCGGTCGCCGATGAGGTCTTTCATTTCCTGGCGAGCCATCACCTGCTCGGCGTCTTCGGTGCGCGGGTCGGCCAGGTAGTCTCCCAAAGTGCTGCTGCCGTCGCTGTCGTCGCCACCGGTGTCGGCGTCCAGGCTCATGATCGTGGCGATGGAGACCTCCCCCACCATGCCGTCCAATTCGCTGAGCTCGATCTGCAACCGCTTGGCCACTTCAGCATCAGTCGCCGGACGTCCCAGTTTGACTTCCAGGCTGCTGTACGCCTCTTCGAGTTGCTTGGCCTTGCGGCGCAATGAACGCGGAAACCAATCCTGGCTACGCAGCTCGTCCAGAATCGAACCGCGGATACGAGGAATGGCGTAGGTTTCAAACTTGATGCCCCGGTTGGGGTCAAAGTTGTCGATGGCCTGGATGAGCCCCAGCAAGCCGGCGCTGATCAGGTCGTTGAATTCGACATAGTGCGGCAGCCCAATGGCCATGCGACCGGCTACGTATTTGACAATGCGCGCGTAAATATCAACCAAGTCCCGGCGAGCTTCCTGGCGCGCCTGGTGGTCCTCTTTCTGGCAACAGTGCTCCCACATCTGGTGGTGAGCAATCTGAGTCGTTTCGGTCATTGTCAAACCTTTCTGGTGTGTAGTGCAAAACCTTGTTTGCAGGTTCCGTGCCACTCGTCCAGCCGTTACCGTTATCTGTTTAATCCCTTAACACAAAGGGCGTTACTTCGTTTTACGCGAGCCGTTGGCCGGCTCTTCTGATTCACCAACAGGGTTGTTTTCGAACGCCCCGACCAATTTCACCGCCAAGGTCATCAGGGCGCCCAGAAAGAAAAACCCCAGGTAGCTGATGAGCATGCGTTTGATCGTGGTGAACGTGCCCCAGTCCTGCCACAGACTGGCCACCAAGGCGATCAGTGTGGCCCCCAAGGCCAGATTGTGAACGATCTGGTACATCACCAGGCCACTTCCGCAGATTCAGCTGCCGCAATGGTCCGGTCAGCCTCCACGCCTGGGGTGAATCCTTCAGCGATCGGTCCTTCGAGCATGGTGTCCAGAACGCGATCACTCTGAGCAATTTCAAGGTTGCCCGTACGAGCCGGATTGCGGCCGATCAAACTCACCGGGACTGGAATCCGCTCCAGCAGGTCCAGCATCTTGGCCGGACGACTGGTCATGTCGGTGCGTGTGATGGCGATCCAATCGCAGTTCCAACTGCGGGAGGCCTGATTCAAACCGCTCATGTCGCGTGGGTCCTTGTCCATGGGCACCAACAGATGTCGGTGGAACGAAGTATTGCGGGACAACCAGGCATGGACCAGGCCGTCATCGCCCATCAGTTCGTGTTTCAGGTCGGGCATGTCCACCAGCACGACGTCGTAGTCGGCGAGGTGTTTCTCGGTTGCCGTCAACTGGCTTTCCTTTTTGATGACGGCTGCGTCGAAGCCCTTGAGGGCGGCCTCGAGTTGCAGGCGTTTGATGTCGCCGTTGTTGCCGGGCATTAGACTCAACTCCAGGG
>JADGEP010000563.1 GCA_016744275.1 Candidatus Krumholzibacteriia bacterium
CCCTCGGGCAGTGGCGCCACAAAGAGTCGGCAGTTGCGGAAGTGGGGAGTCAGATCATCGACAAAACCCAGAGCTTCAAACCTGCGCTCGGCCCACTGAGCGCGGGGGCAGTGGGCGGCCAAATGTTCGTCCGAACCCCGTCCGGCTAAAACCAATTGCGCTGAGGGCCGGGCGGCGGCAAATACCGGCCACACTTCCTGCAATAGAAAATTGGCCGCCAGCACATTGGGACGGTGGCCAAATGAGCCCACAAAGAGGTACGTTTCCCGGCCGCCATCGGCACCCGGTTGCCAGTCGGCACGCAGGGCGCTGAGGTCCATGCCCAGGGGCATGGTGACAAGATTGAGGCCACCCATGTCGGCATACAGGGCCCTGTCTTCGGGGGTGACACAGAGGGTTTTGTCGGCCCAGGAACTGGCGGCAACCTGCAACCGTCGCCATGCCGCTGCTTCGCCCAGAGCCTGTTTGCGTTGCCACAAATTGGTGGCGTGGGCGGCGCGGCGCTCTCGCGGCAGACTCCCCAGTTCGTGGCTGTTGAGGATCAACCTTGGGGCCAAAGCGCCCTGTGCTTCGCGCATCTTTCGGATCTCGCGGACATAGAGAGACATCTGCAGGTATTCGATCTGGATGGCTTCGGGTTGAAATTCCTGCACTGCGGCGGCGATATCCCGGGATATTTGCCCGTCGGCATATTTCTCGACGTAGGTGGGGTAGCCGGACCTGAGAGAGCGGAAATAGGCGCTGACGCGGCGGCTGATCAAGGCGAGGCGCGAGAGTCCCGTAGCGCCCTGATCCAAAAATGGCAGGCCCTTGATTTGCACGCCCAGTTCAGTGACTTCAGCCAGCAGTGATTCTTCGCCAGGGCGTACGAGGCTGATAACCAGAACTTCGTGTTTGCGACCCAGCCACGATACGAGGTCGCGCACGGCGGTGCCACCGCCATGTCCTACCCGGCGGTGGGGCAGGTAGGGGGTGAGCACCATGACTTTCAAAATTGATTGCTCCGGATTGCAGGAAATCGCGCAGGATTAAAAACGGGGCGGATCAGAAGGCCTGATACCCACGGGCGATGGAGAACTCTTCCTTTTTGCGTTCCAACTCGATCTTCCATTCGGTCGAGCCTTCTTCCAGATTTGGTTTGTTTTTCAGCAGGAAGGTCGTGGCCTGCTCATCAATTTCGTCCTCGATCTTGAAATCGTGAACAATCAAACCCTCAACCAGATTCAGGAAGTCGCCTTCTTCAATTTCCAGATCGACCAATTCGTCGTCCAGCAGGCGATCGCAGATCAGGCGAGCGACAACAGCAATGCGCTCTTCGGACAGTCTCATGCCTATATCCTTCCCGTGGGCAATAGGCCCAACGGCAGTTGCTTACAGTACAAATCCCCGTTTGCGGCAAATTTCGCGCTTCATTTGGCTGCGCAGCGCGCCCACGTCCATATCCATGGCCGAAATTTCATTCTTATTGGCAAAGACCAATTTCTCGACTTCGTCGTCGATTTCTTCTTCGGCTTTCATGTTCTCGTAAATGGCGTCGTCGACCGCCCGCGTCACCAGATCGACGTTGTCGCTGGGATGCATACGGGGGTGATCCTGAAGCATTTTGAGGATCTTGTCCGACAGATGTTCGATCTTGTGTTTGCTCAGCCTCAAGGCGGCCTCCGAAGGTCCAGTGCGATTCCTGATGGGAATGCGGTTCCTGATGGAAAATCCGGCCCGATCAGAAGGGATTCAAGGTTGATCCAGAACGGATCCAGGCCGATTTTGTTCATTCCCATCTATTGAAAGGCTTTTGATAGGGGTTGGCAAGAAAAAAGGGGTTGAGTATTTTCTATCGGCCCCAAATGCCATTGGCGGGGAACTCGCGGGCGCCGTTTGCGTAAGAACATCTTTGATTTGATAAAGGCTCTTTTTTGCTCGGGTTGATCCAGAAAGGCTGTCATGTCC
>JADGEP010000564.1 GCA_016744275.1 Candidatus Krumholzibacteriia bacterium
GTCTTGGACGGTGACAAGGGCGTCAGCCTGCTGAACGCCGATGCGCCCAAACAGATGCGCATGGATTTGCGCCGGGGCTTCAGTCGCGAAAAACTGATCAAGAGCTTCCAGTCGGTCATCGAGAAGAACTACGACGATACCACGGCTTTTGCCGGTGAGATGGAAACCTTCTTCGGGTACTTCGAAAACGATGCTCAGGAAAACGACATCCTGATCTTCACTTACATTCCGGGCCAGGGCTTGAGCACCAATCTGAACGGGCAGGAAAAAGGCATCATCGCCGATTTCACGTTCACGCAGGCTTTATGGACGGTGTGGTTTGGCGAGAAGCCGGCTAACGGTGGCTTGAAGAAAGCACTGCTCTCGGCGCTGTAGTCGCCATTAGACGACCGAGAATCTGGAGCCAGATTGGAGGGCTGACCTTGCCGGTTCAGCCCTTCTTTGCTTTGGCGAATGCCGTCAGCTTGGCCTAGAAGAGCGTGTAGATGAATGGGGCGACGGCCTGACCGGTGAATATCAACGAACCAAGCACCAGCAGAATCAAAACCATGGGCACAATCCACCAGGCTTTGTTCTGTTTGGCGAAGGCGAACAGTTCTTTGAAGAATTTTCCGATATACAACAGCCGGTGCACAACAAACCTTTCGCAAGCCCCTGTTCGAGGGGAAAATCTAGTCTAGGGGGAATTCTTCCTGCCAATCCGTAGCCTCATCAGCTTTCGATTGCTGGGCCTTTTTTTCCAGGACGTGATTGCCCAAAACCAGCCAGTCCATTTCCGTGCGCATGAAGCATCGATAGGCGTCTTCGGGGGTGCAGACGATGGGTTCACCGCGCACATTGAACGACGTATTGATGATGATGCCATACCCGGTGCGGTCCGCGAAACGATCTATGATGGCGTGATAGCGGGGATTGGTCCGGGCACTCACCGATTGGATGCGAGCCGAATAGTCGACATGGGTGATCGCCGGTATGTCCGAACGCGGTTCCGAAACCCGGGCAAACAAATCGTTGCTGGTATTGTCTTCTGAAGGCGGCAAGCAACGTTCGGGGCGCACCTGCGCCACCAGCAGCATGTAGGGCGAAGGCCGGTCGATGTCGAAGTATTCCCCGATGCGCTCTTCGACGCATGAGGGCGCAAAGGGCCGGAAGCTTTCGCGGTACTTGATCTTCAGGTTCAACACCGACTGCATTTTTGGCGAGCGGGCGTCGCCCACGATGGATCGATTACCCAAGGCCCGCGGACCAAATTCCATCCGGCCCTGAAACAGGCCCACGACGTTTTGATCGGCAATCAACTCGGCGGCCTTGTCGGGTAAATCAGCATCGCTGTAGGTCTCGAACGGATAGCCGCGCTCTTTCAACCAGGCCGCAATCTCATCGTTGTCGTAGACCGGCCCGAGGTAGGCTCCGGCCATGGTGTCGTTTTGGCCGTCGGCCTGGCGCGGGTTGTCCTGCACCTGATGCCACACATGCATGGCGGCCCCGAGGGCACCGCCAGCGTCGCCGGCCGCCGGTTGGATCCACACGTTTTCAAAAGGACCTTCGCGTATGATGCGCCCGTTGGCCACGCAGTTGAGGGCCACGCCGCCAGCCAGGCACAGGTTCTTTTCGCCCGTCACTTTGTGAGCGTGGTGGACCTGCTTGAGGACGATCTCTTCGGTCACGACCTGGACCGAGCGGGCGAGATCCATTTCGCGGCGAGTGGTGTCTGATTCGGGCGCCCGGGCAGGGCCGCCAAAAAGCTCGGCAAATTTGTCGTTGGTCATGCGCAGATCATCGTGAAATCCGAAATACTCCATATTCAGAGCAAACGAACCGTCGTCGCGGATGTCGATCAGTTTTTCGCGGATCAAATCGGCGGCTTGTTTGTAATCGCCGTTGTCGGCTAATGCCAGATAACCCTGGATATCGATTCCCGCCGGACAGCCCTCCATGC
>JADGEP010000565.1:0-594 GCA_016744275.1 Candidatus Krumholzibacteriia bacterium
CGCAACTGGCCCAAGCCGTCCAACAGCACCGCAATTTCGCCTACGGCGATGGGCCGGGGGTTGGTCAAAGTCACCGGGCCTCGTTGAAAAATGGGCGGGGAGACCGGCGTTGGCAGCATCGTGCGCGGCGATTGCCGGTACCAATACGAGAAGGCGTCGGGGCGCTCGCGCAACGACTCCCACGGTGACCCCGTCGTATCGGCCGCGCCAACTTCCATGATCACGTTGTTCCAGGTCAGCACGCCCCAGGCCTGGTCAGCTGGTTCAGCGTAGACCTTTTCGTCATAGCCCAGTTCGCGGATCATGCCGCGGGCCAAATCCTCCAGCACTTCAGGCCGGCGGTCCAATGGCAAAAAGTTGGTGATGGTCATGGTGCCAGCCCAGCGGGTGCCGCCTACCAGCAGCAGAATCGCCAGCAAACCCAAGCCCACCGCACGTAAGGGTGCCATGCCTTTGCGCACGCCCGCTTCGGCCATCAATTCCGGTGAAGGTGTTTCGCCGGCGGCCAAGGCAGCAGCCAAAGGATCACCGCCGGGCAACGCTGCCGATACCGCCAGCACGGTCGCCGGGCGCTCGGCCGGATCCTTTTCCAGG
>JADGEP010000565.1:604-1929 GCA_016744275.1 Candidatus Krumholzibacteriia bacterium
ACAAATTGGGTGAGGTTCGAAGGCACAGCACTGGTGTGCAATTTCTGCATCTCAACCAGCGACTCGGCCTGAAAGGTCTGGCGCCCGGTGAAGACTTCGTAGAGCACCAGGCCCAGGGCATAAATGTCGCTGCGTTCGCTCACTTCAAGACCAGCAATCTGCTCGGGGGCCATGTAGGCGGGCGTTCCGATGCTGATTTCCGCGCCGGCGATTTCATCGGCAATGCCCGCCAGGCCAAAGTCGGTCAAACGCACCCGACCGCGACCATCGATCATCACGTTGGCCGGTTTCAAATCGCGGTGCAGGATGCCCTGGTCATGGGCCGCCGAAAGGCCCGCGCATATTTGCCGGGCCACTTCCACGGCGCGTTCCTGGGGCAGGCGTCCGATGCGCAACAACAGCGAGGACAAATCTTCGCCGTCGACATATTCCATGGAGAGGAAATGTTGGCCATCGACTTCTTCAATATCAAACACCCGGCAGACATTGGGGTGAGTCACCTGCCGCGCAAGGCGGACTTCCGCCAGAAACCGCTGCAGGCGGTCCGGATCATTCTCCAGCCCCACCGGCAAAAACTTCAAGGCCACGGGTTGGCCCAATTTCAAATCATCGGCCCGATAGACCTCGCCCATTCCCCCGCGTCCCAATAAGCCCACGATGCGGTACCGGTCGGTCACCATGGCGCCGGGTACGAATCGCGAGCCTTGGTCAACGTGAGAGGACATGGTCATGGCCCCGGTGCGGGGCGATTGCGGTGACGTCATGGTCAGATCGACCGCCGGTGTGGCCAGCGTCAGGTCGGCGTCAGCAGCAGGCGCAGCCGACCGGTCTGCACCACAGGCAGGGCAAAATCGGCTGGCAACAGGAAGCGCCTCGCGGCATGAAGAGCAGATAGACATGAAACCATAGTAACTGAGATGGGTTTTCAGCGCGACCCCAAATCAAAGGCCTGATCAGACTTGCGGCTGGCACCGCCGCACGCCAAGCACCAGGCCAATCTGGGTCGCGAGGCCATCCAGCTCCTGGGCCTGCTCCAGAACAACATCATCCCCACCGGAACCACCATCGGCGTAGATCACCGCCACGACATGCCCGGCTACTTGCACCGGAGCCACCGCAAACCCAGTGCACCGAGCCACCGCCAGCAACTCTTCGCCAGCAGTATCTTGGTAGGCTTCGCTGGCGGCCATCGGCACGTGATACAATCGCTGGTCAAACACACTCAGGGCCAACGCCCCGGTGGCCTGGCTTAAAAGGAATGTCATCTGGGCCGCCAGGGCTTCGGCTTCCTGGCCCGCCCAGCGCTGGGGTTCGAACTGTTGGAT
>JADGEP010000566.1 GCA_016744275.1 Candidatus Krumholzibacteriia bacterium
GTTCATAGCGGTTACCTGCCGCTCAACGGTAGTGTCAGCAATGACCCCATTGCTCTCATGACCGCATGGCTGACTTTCTAGAAAGTCTGCCTCATCATTCCGTGTGATGATCATCCGCGGCGCTGAAACGTGAGGGGAGGGTTGGGTTTGGACCTCCGGCTCACCCCTGGGTTTCGGCGTCGCGGTTCTTTTTGCCTGCCGCAGCTGCTGCACTGTCCATTTCCAGATCTCGCCAGAATCCCATATATTGAGACCATCGACCAAGCACGACCACGAGGGGGGCCATGGGCCGGACTGCGGCATTGATGATCATGATTCTGGTTGCCACAGTGGGGGCGGTGTCCGCCGCTGAGTCCTCACGGCCATCCGGTATGAAATCTCCTGCCAGAGCGACCAGAATGTCCTTGTTGGGAACCGCTGTGCCGGTTGGCCTGTTGTTCCTGGCCGTCATCGATGAGGACAGCGATTCGGGCTACGGGATACTGAGCCTCGTTGGTTCAGTCATTGGTCCGGGCATGGGGCATGCCTACGCGGAGAATCCGGGGCGCTTTTGGCGGGGAGCGGGTTGGCGCACCGTGGGGTGGAGTGGTCTCGCAGCGGCTGTCGCCATTTCCCGGGATGATCCGGATTCGCCGAGCGCCATCGTGCTGTCCATTGCTGGAAGCACCCTGCTTCTGGCCTCGACCGTATATGACATCGTCTCAGCGTCTGACTCCGCCGAGCTCCACAATGCGCAATTCGATTCTCCGGGCGTCAGTTTGGTTCCCCTGTGGTTCCCACAGGAAAACTCCGTGGGATTGGTCATGTCTCTGGAGTTCTGAAAATCGGCAGGGTTCTGACGGCCGGCCGAACTGGCGGCGGTAAAATTCAGATGCAGGCCGATTCCACCACTGCCGGCAGCGCAGTTATCCGGCGGGTTTGGTAGTCAAAACAGACCATGCCGTTTTCAACCAGGGCGATGGGCGCGCTGCCTGATTCGTCCGGCCGGGTCACTCGAAAAAACAGCCGAAATCCACTGCGTGATTTTTCGGCGGCCGCAACTTCGAATACGAGGCGGTCGCCGGCAAAGGCTTCGCCTTGATACACCAGGGCGGCGTCGCCCATGATCAAACCGACGCCGCCACAGTCCAGTTCGCTCCAGCCGTATTCTGCCAACCAAGCCACCCGGGCCTCGTGCACCAGGGAGAGCAAGCGGTCGTTGCCCAGGTGTCCTCCATAATTCAGATCGGTGGTGCGCACGGTGATTTCGGTTTGAAAGCCGTACGCAGGCAGCGGCTTCAATTGCAAACGCGGCATGTCTATCCCACCAGGACGCCAGCAATAGTCGCCGTCAACCAGGAGGCGATGGCCCCGCCGAACATGGCCTTCAGGCCGATGGCCGCCACTTCGGCCCGGCGTCCGGGGGCGATGGTGCCGATGCCGCCGATTTGAATGGCGATGCTGCTGAAATTTGCGAATCCGCACAGGGCGTAGGTGGCGATGACGATGCTGCGCGGGGACAGGGTGCCGTTCTGGGTGGCTTCGCCAAGGGCGATGTAACCCATGAATTCGTTGACCGCAATCTTGGTGCCCAGCAGGTTGCCGAAGGCGCCAGCCTCAGACCAGGGCACTCCCATGACCCAGGCGATGGGCGAAAAGACCCAGCCGAAAATCTGTTCCAGCGAGAGGCCTACCAGGCTCAGGCCATAGTTGGCCATGGCGACCAGAGCGATGAACGCCAACAGCATGGCGCCCACGTTGGCTGCCAGTTTCAGGCCCATCCCGGCACCACCGGCAGCGGCGTCAAGCACATTGGCATATTCGCGGGGAATTTGCAGGGAGACCGAACCCCGCGTTGGAGATTCTTCAGTCTCGGGGTACATGATCTTGGCCACCACCAGGGCCGCGGGGGCGGACATCACAC
>JADGEP010000567.1 GCA_016744275.1 Candidatus Krumholzibacteriia bacterium
GTGGCGATATCCAGAAACACGATTTTCTCCAACGGGATGCCGGCGGCTCAAAAGGCCGGGCCGGGACGACCACCCCGTTCAAGGGTAGCCATTTGTGACACTCAGGATTTTCGATTCTGCAAAGCCGCCGCCACTGGCGCCGGCACCAACAGCGACAGATCGCCCCCATGCCGAATCACGTCGCGCACCAGAGTGCTGCTGACAGCGGCCATGTGGGGTCGGGCCAGAAAATATATGTATTCCACGTCGGCCGAAAGCAAGGCGTTCACCCCGGCGAGGCTCCATTCGTGCTCGTAGTCCCCGCTGGTGCGGATACCACGAACGACCGCATCGGCATCGCGGCTTTTCACTTCGTCAACCAAAAGGCCGCTGAAAGCATGGACTTCGACATTGTCCATTTCCGCCACCGATTGGCGGAATAAATCCACACGTTCAGCCACGGGAAGCAAGCCGGCCTTGCCGTTTTCAGCGATCACCACGGTCACTTTGTCGAACAATTGCCGGGCCCGGCCCAGAATATCTATGTGGCCCAGAGTCACCGGATCAAAGGACCCCGGATACAGTACATGACGGGTCATGGAGTGCTCTCTTGCTGCGGCGCCTGAGCGCCAGGTCGAAAGATGGCCAAGTGACAGGCGCCATAACGGCGTGTCTCCCATCCGGCCCCTAAAGGCGGTAGATCAGGGGTCTGGGCGCCGTGCTCGACGACTGCGCAAATCAAGCCAGGCGGCAGATCCGGTGCCATCAGGCAAGATATCATAGCGCCCGCAGCCCCGCTTTGATAGGGGGGATCGCAAAGCAGGATCCAGGGTGCGCCAGCCGGACCGGACCATCGTTTCAGCCAGGCCACCGCTTCGCCGGCCTCCAGTCGGTAGCTTGCCGGTTCCGCACCGCACGTTTCCAAATTCTTGGCCGTGGCCTGCAAAGAGGCCCGCGACTGGTCGACAAAAACGACCTGGGAGGCCCCCCGGCTGAGGGCTTCGAGCCCCAGGCCGCCAGCGCCGCAACAGAGATCCAGCACCATGCAGTTGCGCACTTTGGGACCCAGGATGTTGAACAGGGCTTCGCGGGTTCGGTCCGTGGTTGGGCGCACATCTGACCCTGCCGGAGCTTGCAACCGGCGCCCCCGCCATTTGCCCGAGATGATCCTCATCGGCGCTCCTGAATACCACGGCGCTCCCACTGCAGGCTGCGCAGCATGGCCTTGTCGGCGATTTCGTCAATGGTTCCATGATCACAGCGCAACCGAAAATCGGCCGCTTCGGCATATAGAGGCCGGCGGTTGCGGTGCAGTTCTTCCAACCCAGCCCAGCCCAACCTCGCGATCAATGGCCGGGTCGACTGATCTGAATCCTTAAGGCGTGCCCGCAACGTTTCCCAGGGTGCATCCAGCCAGATGACGACCCCGCGGCTGCGCAGCAACTCCACCGCCCCTGCCGCCTTGATCACGCCTCCACCGGTGTCGACGACCAACGGCCGCTCAGCGTCCAGGCCGGCCAACGCCTCGGCTTCCCGGATGCGGAAAGCGGCCTCGCCTTCGGTGGCAAAGATTTCAGATACAGAGATGCCGGCCTCCGCTTCGATCGCCTGATCCAAAGCAAACGCCGGTCTGTTGGTGGCCGCCTGCATCCGCCGGGTTACGGCGGACTTGCCACTGGCCATGAAGCCGATAAATGAAGTCCACATGCTGTCATACTAATACACGACCTCCCGAGGGACAATCCCCGGGAGGTCGCAAAGTTGATGAACTGTCAGGCCTAGAACCGTGCGTTTTCCTCCGGCAGGTAGGTTGCCGTGCCATCGCTGAGCAGGCTATCGCGGTTCATGTATTCACCTTCGACGATATTCGGCGTCACGAAGATGACCAACTCACGACTGACTTTGGTG
>JADGEP010000568.1:0-1183 GCA_016744275.1 Candidatus Krumholzibacteriia bacterium
CTCGCCAATGATCTGGCCGGTGTACAATACGTCGCCGGGCTCGATGAAAAATACGCCGCGATCCTGCAACGCATCCAGGGCAAAGGCCACCGCCTTGCCCGCCGCCAGGGAGATGATGGACCCGTTGGTGCGCTCGGGGATGGAGCCCTTGAAGTATTCGTAGTCGTGGTAGCGGTGGTGCATGACGATCTCACCTGCGGTGGCGCGCAGCATCTTGCTGCGGAAGCCGATCAACCCGCGACTGGGGATGCGGAATTCCAGCAGGGTGCGGGCGTCGCGCTGCTCCATGTTCACCATCTCACCCTTACGGGTCGCGGCATACTCGATGACGGTGCCGGCCAATTCGGAGGGCACATCGACATTCAGGATTTCAATGGGTTCGGCCTTTTTGCCACCGATCTCCTTGTAGATGACCTGGGGCTGCCCCACCATCATCTCATAGCCCTCACGACGCATGTTTTCCATGAGAATCGAGAGGTGCAGGATGCCTCGTCCCGAGACTTTGAAGGCATCTGCTGTTTCTTCAACCCGCAGGGCGACATCACGTTCGGCTTCACTGCGCAGGCGCTCGAGCACCTGACGGCTCGTCACGTATTTGCCTTCCTGGCCGTAACCTGGGCTGTCATTGGGCCGAAAATTCATCGACAGGGTCGGATCATCAATGGCGATCAACGGCAGGGCTTCGGGCTCATTGGCATCGGCCAGGGTGTCGCCAATGTCGACGCCATCGAGGCCCACCACGGCGCAGATGTCGCCGCACTGCACTTCGGTCACTTCCTTCTTGCCCAGGTTGTCAAAGACATAGAGCTGACGGGCCTGTGTTTTCATCTGGCTGCCGTCACGCTTGCAGAGCACCACCGGTTGCTTCACCTTCAGCGTGCCACGCTCCACCCGCCCCACACCAATACGGCCCACATAGCCGCTGTGGTCCATGGCTGAAATCAACATCTGGGTCGGGCCTTCCTTGATCGGAGGCGCCGGCACGTGAGCAACGATCATATCCAACAATGGTGAAAGATCCACACGCTCATCTTCCAGTTCACCCACCGCCCAGCCGTCGCGGCCGGCGGCATACACGCCACGGAAGTCCAGCTGTTCGTCGTTGGCATCCAACTCCACGAACAAGTTGAAAATTTCGTCCAGCACCTCATCCGGCCGGGCATTCTTGCGGTCCACCTTATTG
>JADGEP010000568.1:1193-1617 GCA_016744275.1 Candidatus Krumholzibacteriia bacterium
ACCACCGGCTTGAGGTTCAGGTGCATGGCCTTTTGCAGAACAAAACGCGTCTGGGGCATGGTGCCCTCGAAGGCATCCACCAGCAGCAATACGCCGTCAGCCATTTTCAGGACGCGTTCCACCTCGCCGCCAAAATCGGCATGGCCAGGGGTGTCGATCAGATTGATCCGCGTATCCTTATAGGTGATCGAGAAGTTCTTCGAGGTGATCGTGATCCCCCGCTCGCGCTCCAGGTCGTTCGAATCCATCACCCGTTCGGCAACTTCCTGATTGCTGCGGAACACATCGCACTGCTTCAGGATCTGATCGACCAGGGTTGTCTTCCCATGGTCAACGTGGGCGATGATGGCGACATTGCGGATCTGCATGCGGGTTCCTTCGGGTAAAGAGCGGCTTCAAATAAACCGGATTCCGGACGTCTGTT
>JADGEP010000568.1:1627-1884 GCA_016744275.1 Candidatus Krumholzibacteriia bacterium
CCGGAGCCGACAAAGAATAGTCAACAACTCCTGTTGAGCCAAACCATCGATGGGCCCAGAAGATTTTCGCACTTGACCGCGGGTTTTCTTTGCGCCAAAAATAGTTGTGGTAGTCAAACCACAAGGAGCAATGCTGGCCATGACAAATCCCGACCACGGCCCTGAACGCGACAAGGCCATCCAGGTCCTGCGCGGACTGGGAATGACTGAAACCGAGGCTGAAACATACTTTACAGCCTTGCGCACCTGCGCTGACG
>JADGEP010000569.1 GCA_016744275.1 Candidatus Krumholzibacteriia bacterium
CCCACCTTCACCAGGTTGTGCATCGTATTGCACCAGCCGATATAACGCAGCGTGCCACGGAAAACCGAACGCACCTCATCACCAAGACTGTAGATGTCACGGTACTCGAGGCTGTCCCGGTTGGGGTAGGCCTCAAAGACCCCCGCGCCCGGCACATCAAGCAAATGCATGTCCCGGAACAGGCGTTCCGGCCGCACATTCACCTCATGGTTGTCCCGCCAGTAGCGGGCGCCATTGCGGCTGGCCATGAGCACACCGCGCGGCGCCCAGGAGAACTTGTAACCATAGGGATTGTCATTGGCTTCAGGCGCCGGCAACCCCCCACAATAGGAGCGAAAATGCCGGATCTTGCCGCCGCGGGCGTGCACATCGTCGATGATGCGCATGGCCGACATGTGATCGATGCCTGGATCCAGCCCGATCTCATTCAGAAATACCAGGCCCCGCTCCTTGGCTTCCTCGTCAAAGGCCGCCATTTCAGCCGACACGTAAGAAGCCGTGACCAGGTTTTTGCGGTGTTTCAGGCAATGGTTGGCCACCAACGGGTGGTAGCTGTAGGGCACCAGACTGATGGTCAGATCATGTTCGGCAACCAAGCGTGACAACGCTTCGTCGTCGGAAAGATCAAGAGTGAGGGCCTTGCCGTGGGGATCGCCCCCCACCAACTTGTCAGCATCTTCAAGAACCAGGCTCGTCACGGTCAAGGCATAGTCATGATCCAGCAAATAGCGGATCAGCGGTCCGGCAACCATGCCGGCCCCCAGCACCAGAATTTTCTGCACGGTGTCACCTCTCCCGACCGCCATCGTGCAATGGCCGGTCGTCACGAAACGCAACGGTTACTTGCCACCCTTAGCCAGATGCTCCTGGAGGTAGCGGTAGTTGGGTGCCAACTCTCCCCGGTGGGCGATGATGGCCTTTTTCAAATACGAAGGCAAATGCAGCCCTTCGAATCCCGCACTGAAATCCGCCTGCGCCAAGGCGGGCACCATTTCGTGCAATACGGAACTGAAATGCTCCGAAGATTCCAACGGCAGCTCACACGGCAGATTATCCACCGACATCACAACCGGACCGGTCCCTTCCACGCCATCGGTGGCCACACCGGTTTCCGGATCGTAAACATAACAGGGCGCCTCGGGCATCGGCGCCTTGAGGGTCACTTCAATGCTGCCCTCAATGTCGCAACTGATGTCACCGATGACCTTCAGGCGCGGCGATTTATCGGGGCCGTAGTTGGCCTTCACCCATTTTTTCGTCACCAGGCGCGGGTAATCCGGCGTCCAGTAGATCGTATTGAGCAGCACATCCAGATTCGGCAAATAGTTGGCAAAAATGCCCCGATAGTTGGCCGGACGCTGGTAATAGTCCTGCAAAACGAATTGGGCATCTTTGGAGCGAGTTTCGACCATGTCTTTTTCCCGGAAAACGACTTTCAGGAACGGCCCCATTTCCTGAATCGAGCCTTCGCCGGCAGCAGCCAATTCGGACACGGGGATCTCGCGCACCGACAGGCAATCGAGAATCGCGTGGCACCCCTTGGCCACGTTGCCGTATCCAGCCACCCCAATGATCAGCGGAGCCTGCAGCGATCCCATTCCCTCAGCCACAATGCGTCGGCCAATGTCGCGCAAATGTTCTTTGGCCTCAGTCAGGCTCGCGTACTCGTATGCGTGTTTGATCTCATTCAAGGGGGTGGTCAAACCCTGGGCTTCAAGGCGCCCGGCCAGGCCCACCAGCGTCTCGATCGTGCCCGCGTATCCGGCGTGCAGGCTGAAGTAAATCAGGCGCCGATTTTGCTCGTCAGCAATGCGCTCGTAATCGATGAGGGTGGCTTTTTGGTCGAGGAATTTTTGCAGCAGGGGCATGTTGTAATC
>JADGEP010000056.1 GCA_016744275.1 Candidatus Krumholzibacteriia bacterium
TCTCACCCTGCAAGTAGGTGGCCTGGTCGGTGGTGATGGTGATGTCGGCCAGGGCGAGGTTGGCGCTCAGGACCAACAGGCTCAGCAAAAACAACGTGCGGATACCGGATTGCATGACGATTTCCCCCTTTTGAAAAAGCAATGACGTTCCCAGTATCATACAAAAAAGAGCACCAACTGCGCCAGCAAAATGGGGTTCCGGTGACGTCTACAGCATCCGGCCCATGCTTTTGATCGAAGCCACCAATTCGTCCAGGTCTTCTCTCGTCAGGGCCTGTTCCTTGTCGCACATGGCGTTGTCGGGGTCTGGATGGCACTCGACAATCAGTCCGTCGGCACCGGCGGCGACTGCGGCGGCGGCCAAAGGCAAGACCAGTTCTCGTCTTCCGGCGGCATGGCTGGGGTCTACGATCACCGGCAGGTGGGTGCGCTCCTTCAATACCGGAATGGCGCTGATGTCCAGGGTGCTACGCGTGGCGGTTTCAAAAGTGCGGATGCCCCGCTCGCACAGGATCACCTGTTGGTTGCCGCCGGCCATAATGTATTCCGCGGCCGCCAACAGGTCGGCCACCGTGGCGCTCAGCCCACGCTTGAGCAATACCGGGCGGTCGATCTTGCCGAGCTTTTTGAGCAGTTCAAAATTCTGCATATTGCGCGCCCCTACCTGCAGAGCGTCGGCGCTTTGGGCGATGCGGTTGACATCTTCGAGGCGCAGCACTTCGGTGATCACCGGCAATTCGTAGGCACCACCGGCTTGGCAAAGCAACTCGAGACCGGGAAAACCCAGGCCCTGGAAACTGTAGGGACTGGTGCGGGGTTTGAAGGCGCCGCCACGCAAGACCTGGCCGCCGGCTTCGCGCACCATGCGGGCACCGGCGGTGATCTGGGCCCGCGTTTCGACCGCGCAGGGTCCGGCGATGAGCATGAAGTGCCCCGCCCCGATAGGCACCCCGCCGATCTTCACGATGCTCGGTTCGTGGGCCGGCTTGCGACCGCTGCGCCGTAGAGAGGCATTGCTGACAATCTTGGCTTCGGGCTTGGCCGACGCGACCTCTTCGGCGACGTGTTCTTCGGGCACTAAGTCTTCGCCAAAAACACTGCGTCGCGGATAACAGCCCAGTTCTTTCAAGGTGTTGGCGTGGCTCGAAATTTCGTCCAGTGCTTCTTTGACCTTCGGATCTTCCCGGTGTCCTTCAATGTCGAGGTAGAACTGATATTCCCAGGGGCTTTCGGGTTTGGCCCGGCTTTCCAGCTTGGACAAGTTGATCTGCCGGCGGGCAAAGGCGTCCAGGCACTTGGCCAACGAACCGCGGCGGTGGTTGACCATCAGGATCAATGACATCCGGGCCGGACGCCGTGCATCGACCGTTTCAGGTTCCCGTGCCACCAGTACGAAGCGGGTGTAGTTGTGAGCCTGGTTGGCGATGTTGCGCTCCAGGATGGTCAGCCCTAGGCGCCCGGCCGCTTCTTCAGAGCAGATGGCAGCCTCGTGGGGGTCGTTGTTGTTCAACAGGGCCTCGGCGCTGCTGGCGGTGTCGGTGGTGCCTTCGGTCGCGCAGTTGGAAAGCTTGTTCAACCAGATGGTGCACTGCTGCAAAGCCACCGGATGGGAACGGATGACGCGCAGTTGTTCGACTTCGGCACCTTTCAAGCCCACAAGGCAGTGATCCACCGGAAGAATCTCTTCGTCCACAATGCTCAACTGGCGGTCGGCCAACAGTTGGTAGGTTTCGTTCAGGCTGCCGGCGATGGTATTCTCGATGGGCAGCAGGGCGTAGTCGAGATCGCCGTTTTCCAGGGCGTCTACGGCCCGGGCAAATGAGGCAAAACCTTTGCGTTCGAGCCGGCACTGAGGCCGTTCGGAGAACAGTTTGGTGAGGGTCAGATCGCTGTAGGACCCGCTGACACCCTGGAAGCCCACCCGCAGTTGCCGCACATGGGTGGTGTTCTGACTGCGGTCCAGCAGTTCTTCCTGCACCCGTCGCGAATAGTTCATCACCTCGCGCAGAATGCGGCCCGTGAAATAGCTCGACAGACCGTGGGTTTCGGCCTCGCCTTGCCAGCGGGCCTGCACTTCCTGCTCACGGCTGTGGTCCCGCAACGGTGCTTCGGTGTCGGTGCTTTTACTTTTGCCGATGGCGCGCACGGCATTCATGCGCTCGGCCATCAACTCAACCAGCTTGCGGTCGATTTCATCAATGCGGGAGCGGGGCGGCTTCAATTCGCCAGACATGAGCTTACCTTTTTCGAAGAATTAAAAAACCGTCGGGGAGTAATCCGGCAAAAATGACTATACCAAAAGGCGGCAGCCGGTGTCAAACCAGCCGCCGCCCAAGAAACCCGGGTGAGGTTAGGCAAAAAGCGAGCCCTCGAAGTACGTCACAGCGTGTCCGCCGATGCGCACTCTGTCGCCTTCGAGCCGGCAAACGAGCTCGCCACCACGCGCGGACAACTGCCGGGCGATCAGGTCGTTTTTCCCCAGACGGTCAGCCCAATAGGGGATCAACGAGGTGTGGGCCGAGCCGGTGACCGGGTCTTCATCAACGCCGGCCCCAGGCGCAAAAAAGCGGGAGACAAAGTCCACTTCGTCGCCAGGCGCCGTGACAATGACGCCAAAGGTGTCCAAAGCCGCGATGGCGGCAATATCCGGCTGCAGATCGCGCACGGCGGTTTCGTTTTCCAGGAGCACCACCATGTCGCGCGCGTTGGCGATGGCCAGTGGCGTGGTACCGATAGCCGCGCCGACGGCTGCAAAGCCCTCGCTGGTCGGAACCGGTGGTCGAGAGGGAAAGTCGAGCACCAACAGTTCCCCGTCGCGAGATACGCTCAGTGGTCCGCTCTGTGAATGGAAGGTGATCTGCGCGCCCTTTTCCCGCCCCGCCGAAAAGAGGGCGTGGGCAGCGGCCAGAGTGGCGTGTCCGCAGAGGTCAATTTCCAGAGTCGGGGTGAACCAACGCAAGTCGTAGTCGCCACCCTGGCGCGGCACCACATAGGCCGTCTCGGCCAGGTCGTTTTCGTGGGCGATCTGCTGCATGAGATCGGGGGCCATGGCGGTCTCCAGCAGGCAAACACCCGCCGGATTGCCGGCAAAAACCGAACGCGCGAAAGCGCTGATTTGGTAGTAGGGGATCATGTCGGCTCCTTATTCTTTGCTCAAAATAGCCAGCGGAACAGCCACAGCGCGGCCATGCCCACGGCTATCGTGACGAACATGTTTTTGGTGTACCAGGCGGCCACCGAAGCGATCAAAACCGCCACTGGTCGTGGCCAATCAATGCCTGCAGCGAGGCCGGATTCGCCCAGTAAAGGGAACGTCGCCGGCAGAACGATCGCCGCCAATACCGCCGCGGGCACCAGACGCAATATCCGCCGCAGGGATTCCGAAACGTTGTCGCTGCGCACCAGGCCCAGAAATGAAAGCCGCGTCAGGAAGGTGGCGAGCCCGGCCAAACCCATCATCAGCCATACGTTTTGCCCGCTCATGCCCGCGCCCCCTGTCCGGATTCCTGCCGGATTTCAACCCAGCGCGCCAGGGCGATCCCGGCGAAGGCCGCCAGAATCAACCCCAAATTATAGGGCAATCCCTGTCCTGCCAAGGCCACGGCGCCGGCGACCAGGGCGGCCACGCGGTTGCCGGTGTCGCCCAAGGTCGGCACCAAGAGGGCAACGAAGACCAGGGGCACCGTGAAATCCAACTCCCAACTGGCAGGCACGAGGTTGCCGAGAAAGACGCCGGCGGCGGTGCCAAATTGCCAAGTGATCCAGAGGATCATGGCGGTGCCGAGGTAGTACCAACGGCGGCCGGTCATCGTGGGCTCGGTCTGGTAGCGATTGACGGCCACGACAAAGGCCTGGTCGGTGATCAAATAGGCCACCAGGTTTTTCCAGCGGGTGGGCAGGTGCGAAAAATGAGGCGTCAGGGCAGCGCTGTACATGATGAAACGCAGGTTGATCACCAGGACCGTCAGCACCACGACCGGCACGGCCGCGCCTCGGGCCATCAGTTCGGTCGCGGCCAACTGCGATGCCCCGGCAAAAATGAAAACCGACATGGCCAGGGCTTGTGCCGTGGTGAATCCGGCGTTGATGGCACTGGCGCCGGCGATCATGCCGAAGGGAATCACTCCCAGCAGGATGGGCGACACGTCCCGGGCGCCTTGCCACAGGCGGCGGGATGTGGAAACGGTGGGTGGCGAGGAGTTTTGGGTCATGGAGAATCCTGGTTCGTGGTGGCTCAACGTCTCATCCAATATCTCGGCTGAATCGCCGGAGGCAATGGATTTGTCGCCAGACCGCGAAAAGGAGGGTCTCCACTGACCCAAAACTGGCCTTTACGGCCTCTACGGCGTGATTTGAACCTTTCTTCCGGCCGAGTGGGCCGCAAATTCGGGTGCGTACATCGATTGCACGGTCGCTGGACCCACTTTGAAGTCGCCAGACATGTTGGCCCGCAGGCGGTATTTCAATGTGTATTGACCTGTGGGCAGGCTGGTGAAGAAGTAGTTCACTCCCGAGTCGCGAAATTCTTCGTAGTAGCCCAATCCATTCTGCCAGCGGTATCCGGACCGGGCTTCTTCGGGTTCGAAACCTGCGCCGCGCGGGTCGCGCAAGTGCACGTACTCGGCAGCCTGTTTGGCCTTCAGGGATAAGTGCACTTCGAGTTGGTCACCCACCGCGACAGCGTCGCCTTTGTTCAGAGGCTCCAGGGTCCATTGGTCTCCGTCATGGTGGCGCAGAAAATAGCGGCGCGTGACGGCAAAGAGATCGCCGTCCGCCTGGTCGGGCAACTCTTCGGTGGAGAAGTGCCAGGTCGCCGAAGCGAATGCCAAGCCCGGAGTGTCTTTTTTGACCACGACAGTGGCCATCTCTTCGGGAATGATGTCCGCCCCGGCGACGATGATCTGGTTGTTGCGACCGGTGTACTTTTCCGGTTCGAATATCAAGCGTTCGTCTTGCGCTCCAATGTGGACGCCAATGATTTCGCGCGCGTCCAAGGTGCCTTCCTGCTGCATGAAATGAACCAAGGCATAGATCACTTCGGCGGTGGCGCGGGTGGACTTCCAGTGGCCCAGTTTTTTGTTCAGCAGCAGCCAGTGCACCAGTCCCTGTCGGCGTTTGTCTTTGGGGTCGAGTTCAGTCAACACCCGCAGAATGAACGCGTGGGATTCGACTCGGTCGTTGTACCACAGCCAGGCGCGGTCCTCGGGTGCCCAGTAGAGGCCGAGATCGGGATCTTCCTTGGCACCATCCATGACTGCTGCGAAGACTTTGCGGGCGTCGTCAAGGCGATCGGAACGGGCCAGGGTCAGGCTCAGGTACCCGTTCAGCATGGTCGAGAGATCTCGCCAATGACGGTAAGAGAGGTCCAGCATCTGGCGGCGATCTTCGGCTGTGAACCCGGCGGCCTGCCAATCTTCCGTGGGATAGCACGACATCAGGTAATTGAGGAGAGTGGACCGGTGCAGATTGGCATTCTGGCCGGGCCGCAACGCGGCTGCATCCGACTCAAAATGAGAGTGCAAATATTTCCACGCGCGGGTGGTGACAGCTTGTGGTGCGGCGACTCCAAACTCGGTGCCGCGCGCCATTCCCTGCAGGATGTACAGGGTCAGATGATGCGAAGATTGGCCGCCGGGGAACCACGGGAAGCCGCCGTCTTCGTTCTGCAGGACCCGCAGTTTTTTGAGGGCGGATTCGCGTTGGCTTCGGGCCAGTTTCGGATCCAGCAGGTTGAGCAATGGATATTCGGATTGGCCACCTCGCGCGGTTTGCAGCCATGGTGTTTCTTCCAACATCAGCAGGCGGTTGGGGTCCGCTGGGTTCCAGACTTCAAGTGGTGTTTTGCGCCCAGCCAATTCCTGGGCCATGGCGCGTACGGATGGGTGGGACTCAAAAATACCGGCGACGATACTGCTGCTCAGATACCGATTCAGGGTTTGCTCGGTGCATTCGTAGGGGTAGTCGATCAGGTAGGGCAAGGCGCCGAGCACGCTGCCGAACAATTGCGCGTCGATGGTGACGATCAGTTGTCCCTGAACCCGTGTGGCGTCGTTGTCACTGGCCATCAACGGGAAATGCATTTGACGGCGGGACTCGTCACTGAGGGCCACGAAGCGGGATTGCACCAAATGCATGCGGCCAGGGAGAATCGGCAAAAGGCGTTGTTCACCATCTGAAAGTTGGCCTGCACGGGCAACCGCCTTGACGTGAACGGCCCCGACTCGGGCTGGTGTTTGTAAAGCGAATGACAAAGTGATAGAGGCGCCGGGGCCAACCTGAAATTCTCGCTGGCCTTTGATCAGGCCAAATTCTTCATTCAGGTCGCGCCCGGATTCCGGGTCCAGAAAGTTCAAATCCAAATGGCCTGCAAAGGCTTCGCTGCCGGCGTTGTTGATCACGACCTTGAGATGGGCGCGGTCGCCTTCGCGCAGGAAGCGCGGCAGGTAGGGCCGGACCATCAGGTCCTTCACGCTGGAAGCTTGCCCACGATGCGAACCGCTGTGCAGGTCGCGGGTCAGGGCGTGCACCCAGATGTTCCAGTCGGTGACCGAGTCGGGCACTTGGTATTCGACCGTGGCGACACCGTCGTCGCCGATTTGCACGTGGGGGAGAAAGAAAGCGGTTTCCTTAAAGCTTTCGCGGATCTGAATCTGTTCGGATTCCTGATCAGGCTTGCCCACGCTGGCGCGCATCGCACTGGCACCGGCCCGCAGGCGCAGGGCGTCTTCCACTGAATCGATGGCGTATTTTTCGAAAGCTTCCTGGCCAAGAGGTGTTGCCGAGATGGCGCTTTTGACTTCAACCATGTACTCGGCACCTTCAACGTCGAAGGCCTGCAACAGGGGCGTGCCCTCTTCCGCCAGCATCTTCACCACATTCTGATCCAGGGAAAGAGTCACATCGCCACTGCGGCCGCCACGGACGAACAATTCGCCCGCGCGCATGGTGATGGCGGCGCCTGGTTGCATGAGCAATCGATCGGGCCACAGGGGCAGGGGCGGTCGCCGGGCAGGGCGGTTGGTATGGATCCGCCAGTCGGTGCCACGGTGGCCGAGGCTGGCATTCGGTTCGGCTGTCCATCGAGACGAGGCGAACATGGTCTGGGGGCGCGGAAGTCGTTGAGTGGCGAATGCGTCCAGGCTGCGGTCATACATGTAGGCCAGCAGTTCGGTGGTGGTTTTGTTGATCGGAGAGCCGTCCGTGCTTTTGATTCTGACGGTGAATGACTCCTTTGTACCGGGAGCCAACCGATTGCGGAAGGTGGCAAACTGGACATCGAGTTTCATGTTGTCCCAGGGGACATGGATGGATTCACTCAGACGGAGAAACTGGTGATCGCGGACTGTCGTGAGAGAAACTTTCAGGCCCAAACGGGCGATTTCAGTGACGGGAATTTCGACCACGGCGGGCCCATGACCCGTGCGGATGAATTCGGTGTGGGTGCGCTTTCCACCGGTGAAAACCTGGAGATAGAGTTGTTGATCGGGCAAACCGGAGTGCACCAGAAAGCGCGCGATTCCGCCCACGGAAACCGTTGGCACTTCTGCTTTCAAGACCAAGGGCAGACGCAGTTCCAAGGGGTTGGAACCGGCGGCAAGAAAGTCCAACTGGGCTTCGCTCGAGCCGCCAAGACTGTCTTCGGTGATGTAGAGGATGCGGTAAGCGCCCTGGGGCAGGTCCTGTAAGACGACTTCGGCTTTGCCGTTGACTCCGTGCTCCAGGCCTCCCTGCGCAACCTGACGTCCCGTGGCCCAGCCGGCCAGCTGGGCTTCGAGGTTGGCTCCGTTTTGCCAACGGGGCAGAAGCTCGTCGCCGGGCGTGTAGGCCACCCGCAACTCGCGGTGGAGGGGATCGCGCGGCAATTCGGCTGGCAACAAGGTCTGTTCCGGTTGCTGCAATTCGTACAGGAACCATCGCCCTGGCCCCGGTTGAGGCACATTGTTCAGGTCGGTGCGTTTGGCGGTGAGTTGCGCAGTCTGGCCGTCTGCCAGGAATCCGGTGTCGGATCTGAGGATGGCCCGCACCAGAACAAATCCCAGATTGAAGACCCTCAGGCAGGGCCGGGTCTCGCCGCCGTCGTCGGTGACGTCGGCCTCCACTCTATAGCGATAGAGAACGCCTTCTTCTTCTGCCAGGCGCGGGTCCACGGCGGTGGTGAAACTCAGGTCAAACCTTCCCTGGGAATCCAGTTCGGCGTTGCCTGTGGCCAGGATTTGATCGCCAGGCGGTGGCCGGTTCCAGCGACTGCCTCCGGATGAGACCGAGCGCGTCACCCGCCAGCGCACTTGCCCCGAAGTGACGGGCAGGCCAAAGAGGTAGGTGGCCTGACCGGTCACGGTCGCGGCCTGGTTCAATTGCAGGGGTTTGGCCGGGTCCAACAAGCTGACTTCGAAGGTGGGGCGTTTGTATTGTTCGACCCTGATTGCCGTTTGCCCGCCAAATGAATCACGCACGATCCATCGTCCCAGCAGGCCACTTTCGGGAATCACGAAAGAACCGGAGGCCGAGCCAAATTCGTTGGTTCGTAAGGTGTCGGCGGCGGCGGTGCGGTCGTTGGCGTCAGTCAGTCTGGTGATCACCCGCGCCTCGCCACGGGTCTTGAATTCGGTGCGGTCGTCATTGCCCTTGTAGGCCACGACCTTCCAATGGACCGTTTGCCCGGGGCGGTAGATGGCCCGGTCGGTATAGATAAAACTGCTGTAAACCGCGCCAGGGTCGCGATGGCTATTGAAGTTGCCTCGATTGAGCCAGGCTTGGTCCTTTCCCTTCTCTCCGAAAATGGCAAAACTCCGGTAGTCGTCGATGGCCATGCGGGCGCGGCCGGTGCTGTCGGTCCGCAGTTGCACGGACTTTTTGTACCCTTCTTGCCACTGGCGGTGGCGGCCAAGGATGGTGAGCTTGACTTGAGACACGGGTTGCCCGGTGCGGGCCGAACGGGCCATGATCTCGAGCTCGCGATCGAGCATCTGAGTGGATAGCACTAAGTCGCTGATGATGATGTGCACGGCGGCCATCTGGCCGTTGTCCGGATCAAAATCCGGGCGTGGCGAGGCAACCACCAGGTAGGCACCGGGTGCGCAGGGGGGCAGGCCGGTATAGGTGGCGTGACTCTTGTAGTCCTGAACCTGGGGCAGGGGCACGGTCCACTTCAGGTCAGGTGTCTTTTCCGAAACATGGGACTCAATGTCGTCGGGGCGAAGGCGTGGGCCGCGCCGGAACCTGAATTGCTCGGTCGGGTCAAATTTCCAGGCCTGAAAATACAAGGTGCGCAGGTTGGTGTGCGTGATTTGCAGGGATCGCTCACCGGCGCTGTCGTGGCTCATGGCCCGCAGATCAAATTGGGGTTGTTCCAGCGAGTGGCGCAGGTCACCGCACAGCTTGCCACCGAGGCGTGAGCCATGCCGATTTTCTCCACGTTCTGCCGCCAGATGGGCCCTGATGATGCTGTCGGGCTCGCCTTCGTCCTTCAGTAAACGGGCCAGTTGCCACTGCCCTTTGGCCCACCAGGGGTAGTCCGCGTCAAAATCCGCCAGCTGGGTTTCCAGGTACTGCCGGATGCGCAGGCGGTCCGGCTTGTGGGTGAAGGCGGCGCGCATCCGGGCCACATTTTCCAGTTCGGCTTCCAGGGCGGCCTCGCGGCGGCCGTGATCTTGATGCCAATCCCGCAAATCATTCAGGATAAAGCTGATCTTATGGGCCGGGTGCAAGTGGGGGTCGGCCAGATCCGGATTTGCCTCTGCCGGCAAATCGCCCGTCAGCAGACGGTCCAGATTCAGCTTGCGCGTATCGGCCTGCTGCCCGGGCAACCAGGCGCGGGAGTTGGCCAGGTGTTCGACCCAAAGGTAGGAAACAGCATCCCGCAAAGTGCCCCGAATGCGCGCGGGATAGTTGTTTTGCTCCATGAACAGGGCCCAGGCGCCATTGGATTCGCTGCCCCAGCCCTCGCGGCTGGTCCAAACACGTTCGAATGCTTCGTTGATTTCGCGAGAAAACTGGGCGCTGGTCCAGGCTTTCAAATCGACAGGGCCGGTTTCGACCACCAGTTCACGCGACCGGATTTCATGGGAGAAGCGGCGCTGGTAATCCAACAGCGAGCGCGCATAGTACAACTCGACCACTCCGCGCCATATGGGATCCGAGGGCCAGGAGTCGGCCTGCAGGTTGCGCACCGAGTTTTCCGGCTGACCCATGGCCGTTTGCAGTCGGGATCGCTCGATCAGCGCTCGGGCCCAGTGCTCGTTGTCGTCCGCCAAGCGGGCTTCGGCCAGGATGCCTTCAGTCACCTCGACCGCATCGGTATATTGACGGTCATTGATGTGGACGGCGATCTCGTCCCATCGTCCGGCAAATGCGGATGCTGCGGCGAGCGTCGGTTCGGCAGCGAAAATGTTCAAACTCAGGTACAGAAAAAATATAGAAATGCGTTTCATGGGCATGCCCCCCAGATCAAAGCCAATCGGATCAGATTCAGTCCAATGAAATCCTGTCAGGATGTCTTGCTGGAATCGACGTTGGTCGGTGGGGTATCGTTTACAATAGGGATCTCAAGGACCGCTGTCACGCGGCCCCGCCTGGTCAGTCTCCGGACAGGCCTTCGAGCAGCGCCTCGTTGGTGTCCCATTTTTCCATCAGCTTCAGCATGCCCTCCATGGCTGGCTTGGGTGAGGCCGAGGCCGCCCGTCGGCGCAGCAGGGTCAGGGCATCGTATTCCTTTTCGTTGAACAGCAATTCATCCCGCCGGGTCCCGCTGGCGCGCAGGTCGATGGCCGGATAGATCCGGCTTTCGGCCAACTTACGGTCCAGTACGATCTCGCTGTTGCCGGTGCCTTTGAATTCTTCGAAGATCATGTCGTCCATGCGACTGCCGGTGTCGACCAGGGCAGTGGCGATGATCGTCAGCGAGCCGCCGCCTTCAATGTTGCGCGCCATGCCGAAAAACTTGCGCGGGATTTCCAACGCCCGCGAATCCAGGCCACCGCTCATGGTGCGCCCGGAGCCTTTGCCGCTCTGGTTGAAGGCGCGACCCATGCGGGTGATGCTGTCGACCAGGACCACCACATCGTGGTGGCATTCGACTTCACGCACCGCCTGGGACATGGCCATCTGCGCCAGGCGCACATGGTCGGCCACGCTCTGATCGCTGCTGCTGGCCAGCACCTCGGCGTTGGTGGCGCGGCGAAAATGGGTGACTTCTTCGGGACGTTCGTCAATGAGCAGCACCACGATGCGGGTATCGGGAGAATCTTGGCGGATGGCCCTGGTGAGGCCTTCGAGCAACATCGTCTTGCCCGCTTTGGGCGGCGAAACGATGAGTCCGCGGGTGCCTTTGGCAATCGGCGCGATGAGGTCAATGATGCGCATGGAAGTCTCGCCGCTGCGGCCCAGGTCAAAGCGTTGCTCGGGATTCAGGGCGGTCATTTCTTTCAGCGAAGTGCGCTCGGAAAACTCAGCGGGAGAGACGCCGCACACCGTGTTGATGCTGTTGAGGACGGCCCCACGCTGAACCTTTTCGGCTGTGCCTACGATCAGGGCACCGGTGGCGAGGTTGAACTTCTGGATCGCTTTCTGGGGCACAAAAACATCGGCAGGGTCCACGGCGAACGAAGATTTGGGGTCTCGCAAATAGCCGCCGTTTTTTGGCAGAACTTCCAGCACGCCGGAAACCTCACCGAGAGGCACGGGGTCTTTTGCGGGCCGGGAATTTGCAGACGAGCCTCTGGAGGCTGAGCCTCTGGAGGCAGGCCTTCTGGATCCGGAAGATCGCGAACCCGTGGGTTTCGAATTCTGCCTCTGGGGGGCTCGGCCTCTGGCCTTGTCAGACATGTCGTCAAATCCTTGATCTGATGGGTCAATATTTTTCAAGGCGCCGATAACGGCGGCAAGTTTTCCGCACGCCCAATAGAAGGCTGGTCGGCGGCGGCTCACTTGAGTCTTGAACTGGAGATGGGAACCGGCCGGTGCCTTGGCACCGAATCCTAGGTTGGTCAGCCAAATTTAGCACCAGAAGGCCGGGATTGTCAAAGACCAGGCGGCGCCCATCAGGCAAATCGGTCGGCCAAGCGGTGGATCAGGTAGCCACTTTCGGTGCGCGCCTGCTCGGCAAAATCGCCAAAAAACTCGCCAATGGCCTCGAATTCGCTAATAAAGCCGGCTTTGTCGTCGTTGCGAATCAGGGTGGCCAGCTGGTCGTGGTGGGCCAGAAAATCGAGCAAAAGCTGGCGCCGGTCGGCGTTGGCAAAGACGATGTCGGCGTAAAGCTCGGCATTCTGGGCAAAAATGCGCCCGGTCATCATCAATTCGGCCCGGTAGATGGGGCTGCTCAACGCCAGGATGTCTTTTGGAGCCAAATCACTGGCCCGCATGAATGAACCATGCAGCAGAGCCAAAAAATGCCGCAGGCCCTGCACCTGATTCATGATTCGGTCGTGCTGGGCGGAATCCAATTCCTGCACCCGCAGACCCCAGAGGTGAAACTGGTCCAGCAGCCAACTGGAGGCTTTCGCTTGACGGCCGGGACAGGCGATCACCAATTGTTTGGACAGGTTGGCGACATCCGGGCCGTGCATGGGGTGCAGGCCCAGCACCGGACCACGGTGGGCCTGAAGCATGGCTTTCAGAGGCGCGGTCTTGTGGCTGGTGAAATCGGCTAGAATCGTGTTTGCGGCAAGGTGCGGGCCCAACTGGGAAATGACAGACTCGGTGACCCGGATGGGCACCGCAACGATGACAGCATCGACGCCGGTCATCAGTTCGTCGACTTTTTCCCAGCCATCCGGTTCCAGGATGCGCACGGAATGGCCACTGGCGGTGAAGGCGCGGCCGTAGCACTGGCCCAGTTGCCCGGCGCCACCAACGATCAGCACGGTGCGTGGGCCGCCGGCGCACTGGGGGAAGTTGGCCTGAGATTGCCGTTCGCGAGAGCTGCTCATGACCAGGCGCAGAAAATCTTCGGCCCATTCGGGATCCAGGCCATGACCGGTGGCGGCATTGCGAAAGGCTTCCACTTTGGCCTGCTCTCGTTCCGGTGCATAGACCGGCAGCCCGGCGGCCAACTTGGTTTCCAGGACTTCTCCCACCAGGCTGTTGCGCTCGCTGAGCAACTGGAGCAATTGGCTGTCGATGGTGTCGAGGCGGCGGCGGTGATCGTCCAATGGCGTGGTCATGAGTTTCCCTCGGCGATGATTCAGGTTCGTTCCTGCCGACATTTTGCCAGCAAATGGCTCACTGCGCCACTGCCGCGATGGGTTGCGGCCCAGGCGCGCAGGC
Source organism: Candidatus Krumholzibacteriia bacterium (assembly GCA_016744275.1). Lineage (GTDB taxonomy): Bacteria > Krumholzibacteriota > Krumholzibacteriia > LZORAL124-64-63 > LZORAL124-64-63 > JAGRNP01. The sequence goes on from JADGEP010000056.1 coordinate 13,267, forward strand.
TCTATAAAGATAGGAGAATTTTCCGCGCCTGGATTTTTGCCTTCCGGAGGTCTCGCCTGTGAACCGTTCGCATTGTTTGCTCACCCTGCTTTTGGTTGTGATGGCGTTTGCCGTCGCAACTCCGGTCGTGGCCAATATCCCCACCCACGACGAGCCCACGCGCACCATCTATCTGGTTCGGCACGGATATTATGATTGGGACAACGAAGATGATCCGGACACCGGCAAGGCCCTCGTGGCGTTGGGTCGGCAACAGGCTCGCCTGATCGGTGCCCGCCTTGATGCCCTGCCCATCACCTTCACTTCGCTGCAAGGCAGTGCCATGACCCGGGCGCGGCAGACGGCCGAAATCATCGCCCCGCATTTTCCCGAGTTGGAGTTGCAAATTTTGCGGGACATCCGCGAGTGCACCATGACGACGCGGCGTCAGGACATCATGGAC
>JADGEP010000570.1 GCA_016744275.1 Candidatus Krumholzibacteriia bacterium
CTCGCCAATCCACCGCCGGCGGCTGCCAGGGAAACCGTTCCGACCAGGTGCCGATGGTTTCCCCACTTTGGCGCCACCGGACCAATGTGCTCCAGCCACTCTTCCATTTTTGAGTCATTTGCACATCGGTCAGGCTGCGCAATTGGCGGCGTCCCGCGGCGATGGACTCACGTCCCCGTCCCCGGTGGGCCAAGACTTTCAGCCCCAATCCGCCGTCCGCTCGCCAAGTGCCGCGCACAGCGGCCCCGCGGCCGCCCCAGTCGCCAAAGATGGGGTGTTTCTGTCCCATCACCGGCCGCGGACCCGGATCGGCCCAGCCGCCCAGCAGCTCCATCCGCACCTTGTGGTGAGGTTGCCATCCGGCCTGGGCCAACAACGTCCGCAAGGGTGTCGCACTGCCCAGCGGACGCCGCCACAACCCTTCCCAAGTGCTCGCTAAAGTGCCCCGCTTTATTCGCCCACTCAGGCTCACGCCCTGCTCATCCGGGTCGGATAAGAGCAATCCTCCCAATCGCCACGAAGGGCCTTCGCCGATGATCTGGACCATTGCGGTGGTTTGGGCCGCGGCATCATCGCCACGCCGACCGGCCAATCCTTGCACCTGCCAAGCGCCCAGTTTCAAGCCCGCGCTCAGGCCCAAGATTTCCTGGGCCACAGGCGCACCGCTCCAGAGCACGAGATTTCGACTCCTTGCCGCCAGGCTGCCGTCCGCCGTCAAAGCGGGGCCACGCCCGGGTGCGCCGACCAGAAGCCCAAAGCCCGAGGCCATTGCCAGGCGGCCCGCCCCCACTTGCCAACGTTCCGGTCCGTAAACGACCGCGCCGCCCTGCTGTGTTTCACCGTCAGCATATTGCTTCCACCGCAGGCGCATCCGCAAAAATTCGCCCGTCAATCGCATCCTGGCCGTGTGATGCAATCCGCCGGCGCGGCTCCAGCCCGATTGACCCAGCAATGTGCCATTCCACCGGCCCGCCGATGATTGGCTCAGGAACTCAGAAATCTCCGCCTCGGTTGCCGGAGCGCCCGCCTCATCCAGCTCAGCCAGCACCTCATCAACTTCCGCCTGATCCACACTGGTTTGCGCCAGCAGCAGGCAGGGTCCCGCCAACAACAAAAGCGCCGCCGCCGCTACCCTCACCATCGGGATGCTCCCCACGCACCCAAACCGATCTGCAGCCGATGGGTGGTTCCCAAGCGGGGATGAGCCAGATGGGAAGTGCGCACCAGCAGGCGGCCCTGTTGCCAATTGACGACCGGTCCAGCCAAACCCGTGGTCATATCAAAACGAAATCCAACGCTGCCCGAGGCAGCCCCCCAATTCCATTCCACAGCCACACCTGGGGTCTGGTCCGGGTTGCGATCCACCGCCAAGGCCAAAGCCATGGCACCGGTCCAACCCTGCGCCTGCACCATGCGTTGCGGCCCGGCAGACCAGACCCCTTTTCCAGACTCTTGCACCGGCAACCACAGCCGAGCCTGGACCAAGGTGCCAGCGGTGGGACGCCACTGGCCCTGAATTGTCGCGTCGAGATGCCACCGGAAATCGGTTTGCAAGGGGATGCTTTCGGCTCCGCCAGTCCGCATCACCTCCGAACGCCAGGCCAGACCCAAGGCCGGCACCTGCCCCAATTGCAAGTGGGCCTGGTACTGAGATTCCACAAAGAGGCCCTCACCCAAGGTTTGCCAGGCCACTGTGAGCGCAGGTTGGCCCCACCCCGCGTCAAATTGCAGGCCCGCTTCCAGCGCCAGCATGGGCAAGACGGGCAGGCCATACAAATGCCCCTGACCGGCGCCCACCCAAACGCCACCGGGAGCCAGCGGCCGACCTGCCAGAAATCCAGCGACCGCAGCGGGCCC
>JADGEP010000571.1 GCA_016744275.1 Candidatus Krumholzibacteriia bacterium
GATGTGCTAAGCCAATACCCCGGAACGGGTTCGCACCACACGACCAGAACCGGGCCAGCCCGCATGCTAACTTGCACCCTACACGTTGTCTGCAATCATTGCACCAGACACAATCTCCGAGGCACAACCCAATGTTTTGACTTTCCCTGCCTAAATGGACAGCTACGATTCTCGGTTGGACACAAAAAAAGACTCACCACAAATGGTGAGTCTTTTTAAAGTGGTAGCCCCTAGGTTACAGTATGCGAAGCGGCTCCTCCGATATCCGACGATCAATCCATCGACTTCACAGCTATTATTATGGTAACGATAGTCATTTTCGTTTATGATCATCTGCCTCAATCTTTGCACAACACCTTGGATGTTCAGCACCGGAGAATATGGCATGATCTTGAAATTCCCGACCTTTGCCGTCGTGGCCATCTGCGCCCTGGTCGTTTTTCCAACTCTGGGAGCAGCCCAGAACTCCTACACCGAGGACTTCACCTCGACCACGTTCAAGGACGCAGTCAATACGACCGCCGACTGGAACCTTGTGGGCGGGGAGTTGAAGCTTTATTCAGGCCTCACCCCGATTCTGACCGGCTCTTACGACACACCAAGCAATGCCCTTAGCGTCGCAGTTGACGGGGACTACGCCTTCGTCGCCGACAACCAAAGCGGTCTCCAGATCCTGGACATCTCCAATCTAGCAGTCCCTACAATCCTGGGAAGTTACGACCCACAGGGTCCAGTCGATGGCGTCGTCGTGGCTGGAGACCTTGCCTACATCGTGAATCCCTTGGTCGGTCTGGAAATCCTGGACATCTCCAATCCAGCCGCGCCGGCCCGCATCGGATATTACATATCACCGGGATGGTCCTCCGACGTCGCGGTCGCCGGAGACCTTGCCTTTGTCGCCGACGCTACCGCCGGACTTCAAGTCCTGGATATTTCCGATCCGACCACGCCGGCTCTGGTCGGAAGCTACGACACCCTGGGAATTGCCCGTGCAGTCGCGGTGGCCGGGGACCTTGCCTTCGTAGCTGATTGGGGCTCTGGACTTGAAATTCTGGACATCTCTAATCCAGCCGCACCGTCTTCGGTCAGTTTCCTGGCCACAGGGCAAGCAATTGTTGACGTCGAAGTGGCTGGGGATCTTGCCTTCGTCTCCATTAAGTCTGGATTCGAGCCCGGGTTAAAGATCGTCGATATATCCAATCCAGCCGCACCGTCCATCGTGGGAAACTATGTCACACCGGAAGATTCCTGGAAGGTCGCGGTGACCGGAGACCGCGCCGTCCTCACCAATGGTCTCTCTGGAATTCATGTCTTGGATATTACCGATCCGACGACGCCCACCTTGGTCGGAACTCATGATACACCGGGAAATGCTCTCGACGTCGCGGTGGCCGGGGGATTCGCTTTCGTGGCCGATGATACCAGTGGTCTGCAGATTTTGGACATCTCCTACCCGGTGGTGCCGTCCTTGGTTGGGAGCTACGACACGCCTGGATTTTCTTATGACACCGAGGTGGTCGGGAACCTCGCCTTCGTGGCCGGTTGGGACTCTGGTCTGCATATCTTGGACATTTCTGATCCGTCTTCACCGTCAGTCGTTGGAGTTTACAACACACTGGGGCTTGCCCATGGTGTCGCGGTGGCTGGTGACGTGGCTTTCGTAGCTGATTGGAACAATGGTCTGCAAATATTTAACATCTCCAATCCAGCCACGCCCACCTTCGTGAGTGGATACGGCTTGCCGGCAAATGCACGAGACCTCGTCGTTGCCGGTGACCTCCTCTTCGTGGCGAATGATAACGGTGGTCTAGCAATCTTGGACATTTCCAACCCGGCCTCGCCTTCAAACG
>JADGEP010000572.1 GCA_016744275.1 Candidatus Krumholzibacteriia bacterium
GTACAGGCCTTGTTCTTCGGAATCAAAAAGCACGAACTGGACGGAGCGTTCGAAGTCGCGCCCGGCAGCCACGCGGGCAATTTCCATGACCGACGCCGTGCCCGAACCGTTGTCTTCGGCACCGGGGGCGTCGTTGGACGGGTTCTGGGAGATGGAATCGTAGTGGGCGCCCACGACGACGTATTCGTCGGGCAACGTGGTGCCGGTTTTCGTGGCGATGATGTTGCGGCACTGGACGCCACCGGACATGAAGGGATCAAAAGTGACGGTGTAGCCATAGCCCGTCAGTTTGTCGGCCAAATAGTCGCCGACCAGATCCTTGTCAGCGGTGCTGTAGAATCGGGTCGAAACCGATTTGAGTCCATTGTAGGAAAAGTAGGCGTGGCCGCTTATTTCCTGAATCAGTTGAAAGAACGCCGGTCCACTCACATTGGCCACAAAATCCTGGTTCAGGGCCAGATCCTTGTTGGGGCTCAAGCGCGGGGCGACAACCGGATCATTGAGGCGTCGATCCCAGCCGGAGGGCGGGGAATTCAGGGAAATGCGGGTGCGATTAATATCGCGCGCTGCAAAAACTTCCGCTTTGGCAGAGGGGACCTCTACCAAAAAGACGGAATCGCTCTGCCAGTGGATGTGGCCAACGTCGGCCAATTGGGGGGCCATTTCGTCCGCCGTGTGCGGGTGGCACTTGCCCTGGATCAGGTAAAATTCTGATTTTTTGAACTGGGGGGTGAAAGCCTGGCCGAAGCGGGACTCCAAACCCGGGGCGACACGGTCAGCCACCAAGAGGCCGCCGGGGACTTGATAGGTCAGAACCGACAAATTGGCCCTTAAAGGGTGAATATCGGTGGTTTTGCCGTCTTGGAGAAAGGAAATGCCAGCGGCCATGGCCTGCTGGGGAACGAAAATCGAGGAGAGTGCACTGAGAGCAAACAGCGCTACCAACGCAAAAAAACAGCCGCGTGAGCGAGAAACGCAAACCGATGTGCCGAACATTTTGAACTCCTGAAAAATCATGTCACCTGCTGAGTTGGTTTGTTTTTTTACGCCCCGCCGGTCGCAAAGACCGGCAGGGCGCATATTCTACCGAAAGATCAACTATTTGACCAGCATCATTTTTCCGGTTTCCGAGGTGCGCTCGGTTTGCACCTGGTAGTAGTAGACTCCACTGGCCGCACGGCGACCGCTGTTGTCTGCTCCATCCCACTGGTAGGTGTGGCTGGCACGGGCCAGACTCTCATCCACCAGGGAACGCACCAGGCGACCGCTCAGGTCGTAGATGCGCAGGGACACATGACCGCTTTTGGGCAGGTCAAACTTGATGTTGGTGATCGGGTTGAAGGGATTCGGATAGTTGGCGTGCAACGTAAAGACCGTCGGCAACGAGCTGGTCACCGTGACTTCGATTTCGTCACCGAAATCGAGCACGCCGCCATCCCGCACTTCACGCAAGCTGTAGTACAGCACGGTGCCGGTCTCAAATTGGGCCGCATTGTCGCTGAATACGATGTGACCATCGGTGCTGCTCAGGGGCTGCTCCGTGATCCGCTCCGCATTGCTCGCAGCGGTCCGGCGATACACGTGGAATGCCTCGGCGGTGTCCGGGTTGTAGTCCCAGCTCAGCTGACGGCTGCCGTCAACCTGGCTGATTTGCAACACGGGCGCATCGCTGGCCACGACCAGGTCGGTGACCGTGATGTTGAGGCACCAGTTGTTGAGTGTGCCGGTGTCGCCGCCAGCGTTGTCGCTGATGGCCAGGGTCCAGAAGCCGACGGGGTTTTCGCCGTCGAAATCAGACATGGCACCAGGACCATCAACGGCGGTGTCGTTGTCGAAGTTGGTCAGGAT
>JADGEP010000573.1 GCA_016744275.1 Candidatus Krumholzibacteriia bacterium
CCCTTATGGGCGGCCCATGCCGGGTACCGTGGAAAGCATTCCCTCGCATACCCAAGACGCGTTGCTGGCACGCCATCATGAGAATTGGACCGCCGACCGGGTGCAGGTTGTGGTCTCCGGAGATCTGGATCCTGACAAATTTCTGCCTCGCCTGGAAGGCCTGCTCGGCGCTCTGCCCCAGGGACAGGGCCCGGCTCAACCAGCCCCGGGACCGGCTTCGCCCCCACAGGGAATTGTCAGTGAGACGATGGTGCGGCAGCAGAACCAAAGCGTGGTCCTGGTCGCCTGGCCGGGCCCCATGGACACCACCACCGACCGCGTGCCCCTGATAATGCTGAAAGAATTGCTCAACGGCCAAAGCGGGCGCCTGTTCGAAAAGTTGCGCAACCGCCAAAGCCTCTGCTACAACACGGGCGCCATGAGCACCGCCGGGTTTGGCCAGGGGATATTCATGGGATATGTCCTGACCGCCCCCGAAACAGCCCAGAAGGCCAGAGAAGCATTGATTGCCGAAGTGCTTGGGCTGGGCGCAACTCCGGCCGCGGAAGCTGAATTTGAACGGGCCCGGGCCGAGCTGTTGGGCCACATGTTGATTTCATCCCAATCCAACGCTTCGCGGGTTTCACGGGCCACCCGGGACCGCGTCTATGGCCGCGATGCCAACGATTTGGACGATTTGGTCGACAGAGTCCGGGCGTGCACGGCGGCTGAAGTGCAAGCACTTGCCGAGCATATGTTTAGCGCTGAAAACCGCTTTGAGGTTGTTCTCGGACCTGAAGATTGACATCGCGTTGTCTTTATTGCTAAAGAGGGTTCCCTGCAGGGCGATCTATGAAGCTAAGAAGCTTCCATCGTCCCAAAACAGAGGAATCCCGCCTCATGAAAATTCTGCACAAAATTGGTCTGATCGGTCTGATTCCCATCCTGGCCCTGATTGCATTTTCATATGTTGTCATCGCGCCACAGGCCCGTTTGGTCTCCGATTCTTCACGCTGGGAAGATTCCCTGCGCATGATGCAGGATTGTTCTCATCTCATCCACCGCATCCAAATTGAGCGCGGCGCCTCAGCAACCTACCTCAATGGCGGCCTCAGTCAGCGCCAATTGACAGCCTATCGCCAGGAAACGGACGCCGAGCGCCAACAGTTTCTCTCGGTCATTTCCGAACACACTCCCGTTGCAGAAGTCGGCGACAATTTGACCCGACAGGCTGCGGAATTGGAAGGACTGCGCCGGCTGGTTGATCAGCGCAAGCCCACTGCTCACGTGCTTTCCCAATACACCAAGCTGATCTCATCCTTCATTTCGGTTCAGGACGAAACCATCAAGCAAAAGACCGGCAAGGGCCTTGGTAAACGCATGTCGACTCTCGCGGTTCTTGAGTTGGCCAAGGAAAACGGCGGCCAATTGAGAGCCCTATTGGCTTCAACCTTCGCCGCGGACCGCCCTTTGGATCACAACCAAGTGGACCGCCTGGCCTCCCGTGTTTACGGCGTGGAAGATGGCCTGCATGCGCCGGGTCTCGTTCTGGATAAGGAGAACGAGAAGCGTTTGACACAGCTGCACACCGACTCCAATTGGAATGAACTCAAGGCCGGCTATCTCACCGTTATCCGGGAAGCCGATACAGGCGATTATGGCTACAACGCCGCTGAGGTTTTTGCCACGGCCACAACCTACATCGACGCCATGAGTGTGCTCCTGTTCTCTCAATACGAATCGGTGATCACCAAGGCTGAAGGCATCCGCCAACAGGCCCGTCAGGACCTGATCCTGTGGCTATGTGTCCTGTTGGTTTCCCTGTCCATTTCCACCGGCATGTTGGTCTACTATTCACGCGGCATCAC
>JADGEP010000574.1 GCA_016744275.1 Candidatus Krumholzibacteriia bacterium
CACCGAAGGCCAGATCACGCCGGGAGAAACTCAGGACGAAGAGGCAACGGAAACGGAAAACTCGCCCACCGAGGAGCAATAGCATGAAGGCCGCACTTCTGGGCACCGGCAGCTGGGCCACCTCATTTGGCCGCCACCTTTGCCACAAGTGGGAGCGGGTTGTGTTGTGGGGCATTGATCCGGGCCAGGTTGAATCGATCAACAAGACCGGCACCAATCCCGATTATCTCGGCGACATCGCCTTGCCGCCCAATATGCGCGCGAGCCTCGATCTGGATGATGTCCTGCGCGACGCGGAGATCGTTTTTGTGATCGTGCCCAGCCAGGTGGTGCGTGAAGTCATGGGGCAGGTTGTCGCCAGCCCGTCCTTTGCCAAGGGCGCACCGGTGGTCAACATGGCCAAGGGCTTTGAAGTCAGCACCCTGAAACGCATCAGTGAAGTCATTGGCGATGAGTTGACAAAGGCCAATATCCAGGATGAGCATCCTATCGGAGTCTTGCTTGGCCCCAGCCACGCCGAAGAAGTGGCCATGGAGCAACCCACCGCGGTTGTGCTCTCGGGTTGCCCCGGCGGCGACTGGGCCCATTGGCAAAAGTGGATCACGGGTCCCTTTTTTCGGGTCTATACCAACGACGACATGGCGGGTGTGGAGATCGCTTCGGGGTTCAAGAACATCATCGCTCTGGCGGTGGGCATGGCCGACGGGCTGGGCACGGGGGACAATACCCGTGGCACCCTGATGACCCGCGGCATGTTTGAGCTGGCCCGCCTGGGAAAGGCTCTCGGCGGCCGGCAGGAGACCTTCTTCGGCTTGGCGGGCATTGGCGACATGATCACCACCTGCATCAGTCAGCATTCGCGGAACCGAAATTTCGGCGAAGCGGTTACCAATGGGACCAAAACACCCCAGGAGATCCTGGCGGGCACGATTCAGGTGGTTGAGGGCGTGCATATGACCCAGGCCGCCTTGAAGTTGTCCGAGAAGTTAGATGTCGAACTTCCTATTACCAAACAGGTTCACGATGTGTTATTCTCTGGCAAGCCCCCGCGACAGGCGATGCGCGAATTGATGGAACGTTCGTTGCGGGATGAGTTTGACGGATGACCTTTGCGCTGGATGACGGAGCTTCGTCCTTCCGCCCTTTTGGAGATATCTGACCATGTCCGAGATCAACAACTATCCCAGCAAGCTGTACTATTCGATCAGCGAGGTGGCGAAAATCACGGAGGTCAAGGCCCACGTGTTGCGCTACTGGGAGAGCGAATTCCCCAGCCTGAAGCCGCGCAAGACCCGCACCGGCAGCCGTCGCTACCGTCCGGCTGACATCGACGAAGTCATGGCAATCAAGGATTTGCTGTACGCTCAGGGCTTCAAAATTGCTGGTGCACGCAAAATGCTCCGTGAATTGAAGAAGAAAAAACCGGAAGTTATGGCGCCGGCCAAGCCCCAGATGGCCATCAAGTTTGAAGGCATGGACGACACCCAGAAGCTCGATTTCCTGAAAGCCGAACTCAAGGAATTGTTGGGAATGATCCGGGAATTGAGTCCCACCGAGGCAAAAGCGGGAGATAAAGCGGCCCAGAAGGCCATGAAGGGCAAGGGCTGAGTCGGCGGTCGATCCGGTGCAACCGATTGAAATCGACGCAAATGCTTCTTGTCCCCGGGGGCCGCGGGTACTATTTTACGCCCTCAAATCAATTCCAGGTCGGGGCGTAGCGCAGTCCGGTAGCGCACCTGCATGGGGGGCAGGGGGTCGGAGGTTCGAATCCTCTCGCTCCGACCACTACATCGTGCTGGCAGGCAAGGGCTTGCGACGCCGATAAAGACTCGGTCGTGGGGCGGGGT
>JADGEP010000575.1 GCA_016744275.1 Candidatus Krumholzibacteriia bacterium
GCTCGCGCCGGTGCTGCTGGTCGTTTTCAAAGGCGCTGACGTGGGTCGTTGGCTGGCATTGATCCTCATTGCTTTGACCTTGGCATTGGGCGTTCGGTTGTTCCGGCGGCCAGCCCGTTGGCCCACCCGAATGGGAATGCCGTTAAACGCGGTGTTGCTGATCCTGGTGGCCTGGCCGCTGGCAAACGCCTGGCGGGGAGCAGTTGCAGAAGAGACTCCCGAGCCCAGCGCGTTCTTCCGCTCGCAAGTGCCCTTGCCGGCGGCGGCGGCGTCCGGCCCCCGACCTGACATTTACTATTTGTTGGTGGACGGACTGGGCCAGCCGGCCTTCATCGAATCTGAATTTCCACTGCCCAAAGCCCGGTACAGCGACCTCTTCACCGCTCGTGGTTTTCAGGTATTGCGCCACAGTTTTGCCAACTATCCTCAGACAGCGCTGTCGACCGCGGCAACCATGAATCTGGGCCTGATGGACCAGGTCCTGGAGATCACGGACGAGACGAGCCGGGACCGACGGGTGTTGGAAAAGGTGGGTGGGGACTCCCGCGCCGTGCGCGCCCTGAAAAAATTGGGCTACCAGGTGGTGAGCTACCCGTCGGGATATCCACTGACTCGCCAGGAGCATGCCGACCAGCGCCACACGCCATTCTGGGACCCGACCTTTGCCGAATATTACCTTTTGGAAGATGGCGTGCTGCCGTTGTTGTTGCCGCTGCTGGGGCAGGGCCCGGCCGATGTCTCGTTCGGCCTGCGTCGAGGCCGCTTGGACTTCATTTTTGATGAACTGCCTGAGGCCCGGGCCCGGATTCCAGACGCCGATCCCGTATTTGTCTACGCCCACATTCTGGCGCCGCACCCGCCCTTTGTTTTTGGGGCCGGTGGCGAAGCTCTTAAATCCCGAGCACCATTTGCCTTCGCTGATGGCGATCATTGGCAGAATCTGCACGGCCCACATGACCGCAGCTATCGGCAAAAATATGCTGACCAGGCCGAGTGGGTCATGTCCCGTTTGGCGTCCACGGTGGATCGCATCATCGCTTCTTCAGCGCGTCCCAAGGTGATCATCATTCAAGGTGACCATGGGCCCGGCTCGGGCCTGGAGTGGGAAAAACCCCTGGAGAGCAACCACAACGAACGTTTTGGCATTTTTAACGCCTGGTATGTGTCGGACGGGCGGCGCTTGCCCCTCTACGAGGGCATGACCGCCCTGAACACCTTTCCCATGCTTTTAAACACGTTTTTTGGGGCCGATTTGGCCAAATTGCCGGACAAGCACTGGTTCGCCCGCATGAGTCAGCCGTATATCTATTTTCCGGTGGAAAAGTAGTTTTGCCCAAACTGCGCTTTTTCGTGGACTCAGGCTGGCGAACTTGTACTTTTGCGGAAATTCACTGCTTCCGTGAAGCACCCTATTTTCGGGAGGACCGACCGTGCTCGAGCAAAAAGATTTCCTGGCCATCGACGACTTCAGCAACGCCGAACTGCGCAGCATCCTGACCCTCGCTCGCGAGCAGAAGCCGCTGGCCCGATCCCACTCGTTGCCGCATTCCCATCCCAACCGTACCCTCGGTTGTGTCTTTGCGAAACCCAGCCTGCGCACGCGGGTGAGTTTCGAAATCGCCTTCCAGCAACTTGGTGGCAACACCCTTTTCATCACCGACAAGGAAATTGGTATGGGCACCCGCGAGTCCGTCTATGACGTGGCTCAGGTGATGAGCCGCTTTGTCGACGGCATCATGATCCGCTGGTATGATCATCAGGAAGTGGTGGACCTGGCCAAACATTCCAGCGTACCGGTCATCAATGGCCTGACGGACCTCAATCATCCGTGCCAGGTCATGG
>JADGEP010000576.1 GCA_016744275.1 Candidatus Krumholzibacteriia bacterium
GTTCGGAATCGATGCCCCCTCGGTTGGTTTCTCACTCCTTCAAAGGAAGGTCGAGCCCGGTATTCGAAACAAGCAACGGTTCTCACTGCCTGCTAAGACTATAAAGATTGAAGATGTTGATATAATCGAGGCCTTCGAAAAAGCCGAGACGCCCATACCGCGCCAAGCGCCGGTTGCCGCGATCAGCCACCAGGAAACTGCCATCGGGCAGGAAACACAGTCCGCTCGGATCGGCAAACTGGTCTTGCATCGTGCCGGGGTCGCCCACCCGCATGTTCAAATTCTGGAACGTATCGAGCAAGAGCACCTGTTGTTGGGCCAAGTCGGCGATCACCATGCGGCCATCCCGATCAACGGCCAAGGCGGTGGGGCTGGTCTGGATCACCGGATCCACCCGCCGGATGTCCACCAGCACATCCAAAAACGCGCCGTTCAAATCGTGGCGATTGACCTGTCCGCCGCCCATGTCCAGGATCATGACCTTGAAGCCGTCGACCACCACATCCACGGGTTGATAGGGCCGGGATCCGGCGGTGTCGAATTCGGTCCAGCGGCGGGTGCCGCCATCCATCCCGTAAACCTTGCCGCGTTTTTCATCTGTAAAAATGAGGGTGCCTTCGGCGCTGTATTCACAGCCGCCAATGCCCTCGATGGGGTAGTACAATTGCGAGGCGTCGTTCTCGTAGGCGTGCACCAGGGTGGCGCCCACCGGAGTGGTTCCCGCGCGCGGCGTGGCGGTTCCCCGCGCAGGCAAAGTGCCGGCGGCGTCGGGCATTCCTCTTTCAGGACCCGTCGCGCAACCCACCACTGCCACCGTGAAAACTGCGACCCACAACAGCTGCCAGTGCCGCCCTCGGTTCATCAGAAGCTCCGGGAAACCACGCAACGAGCGCCCGGATCCGTGAAGGAAGGCAGAACTTCCATTTCCATATTCATGCCCATCACCTCACCCTTCAAGACACCGTCGTCACCGCCAGCGCCGATCACCGCATCAACCACCGATACGGCCCGATTGAGCACCGCAAACAGGATCATGAAATCCCGGCGATCGTAGGCCGAGTTGCCATCTGCCCGCAACCGACTGTAGCCAAAGCGGCGCTCTTCGTTGACCCACTGCCAGGTGTCGGCACCGGTGATCAGGCCACTGGGACTTTCACCAAGGGCCCGTGCTTCGCGCAGCAGGGCTTCATTAAAATCATCGCTGTTGGCGTGGTGCCCCACATCTTGCCAGTAACGGTCGGCATGGCTGCCACTGGTGCCGGCATAAATGCCAGCCCACTGTTCAGCGTCTTCACGCTTGTTGGAGCCCTGCTTATCAAAGACCAGGTAGGCCGTCCAAATGGCGACTTCGACCCCGCCCATGATGTAGGCTTTGCCTTTGTGCCCCGTATGGTACTGCCCCGCTCCCGGCAGGATGGCCGAGAACAAACCGGCTTTCACTTTTTCGCCCTTATTCGAGGGGCCTGAGACTTCGTCCGGAGCCTTGATTTCCTTGGTGCCGAATTCGTCCGAGCTTCGGTTGCCGCCTTGGCCACCGATCTGGAAATGCCCCAGGGATCCGCGCTTGGTCTGGGCCTGCCAACTGGTCGATGCGTCGGCGCCCAGGACCTGCAGTTCCGTGCGCAGAAATGAGACTTCGCCGGTGCTTTCAGCCCATGCCTGCCCCATGGTCGGCATCAGCGTCGGTGCCACCAGCAGCAGCAATACCAGCGCCATCCGCACCGATGTTTTTTGTTCGTCGCGCAACATCACTACAGAAAACCGTCGATGCGCAGACGATGTGTGTGCGATTAAACAGTGCCGAAGCCGATCGTCTAGGTGTGAGCGCGGCTGCAACGG
>JADGEP010000577.1 GCA_016744275.1 Candidatus Krumholzibacteriia bacterium
GTTGGGGCATGGCGGGAAACAGATGCATGGGAGGCAGGCCCGAGAACAGCAACTGCGGTTTGTCGAAGCGTTCATCCAAAGCATCGCGCAGGGTGTCGAGGTTGGCGCGCCACTGCTTCAAGGTGTGGCGCGCGACCACATCGTTGGCGCCCAATGAGACCACAATCCACTCCCAGGGCTCTGCGTCCAGGCGCTTGAGATGGCGCAAGGCGGCCACCGTTGTTGCCCCGGGTCGCGCCTGCAAATGCCATTGCACGGTGAAGAGCGGGGCCAGGCGTTGGACGATCTGGCCGCTGAGGGCTGCGTCCTGGGACGAAGCGCCGACACCGGCACCGGCGGAATCACCGATGATGAGAATCTTCAGCGGCGCACCTGAGCCGGAGATGCCTTGGCGTTCGCCTGGTGGTTCTGGCAGCTGGGTGATGTGGCGGTGGGCTTTTTTTCCCTGGCGCATCAGGATAGGCCCCAACAACACCGTCGCAACTTCGTGTCTCAAGGGTTGTGCCTCGGAGATTGTGTCTGATGAGTAAAAGATGCATGAACGGTCTTTGCAATCTAATTGGGCGTTGGTGTAACATCAAAAAAACGGTTCTAGACCGCAGATCCTGGCCAGACACAATTTCGGAGGCACCAGCAATGGACGGCAAAAACAGGGTGGAAACAATGGTTTCGGGATATCGGGACGCCATGATCCTCGTGGCGGCCCTGAAAACCGGCATTTTCGACGCACTGGGTGCGGGCGCTCGGACGCCCGGCCAGCTCGCGGCCGGTTTGGCGCTGGATGAACGGGCCGTCGATATCTTGGTGCACGCCCTGGCAGCATCGGGAATTCTGATCAAAAATGGCGAAGCCTTCGGCCTGGATCCGGCGGTGGCGCCGTACCTTTTGGCGGACAGCCCCGACACCATGGCCAGCCTTCTGGGGCACAACGTGCGCATGATGCACAGTTGGCTGCAGTTGCCTGAAACTCTGCGCACAGGCGAGGCCGCGCCAAGGGCCAAGACCACGCCGGAACAATTGCGGGATTTCATCTGCGGAATGGAAAACGTGTCGCGGCAGAGCAGCCAGGAAGTGGCGGAGAAAGTGGATTTGTCCGGCGCCACCAAATTGCTGGATCTCGGTGGTGGGCCGGCTACGGCTGCGATCACATTTTGCCGGGCGCACGGCAACCTCAAGGCGGTGGTTTTTGACCTGGAGGGGCCAGTGGGAATTGGAGCCGAGCAAATCGCGGCGGCCGGATTGCAGGACCGCATCAGCACCCAGGCTGGAGATTTCCACACCGACGACTACGGCGCAGGTTTTGACGTGGTGTACATCTCGAACGTGATCCACATGCTCAGTGAAGTGGAAACCCAGGGCATTTTTCGGCGCAGTTGGGCCTGCCTGAAGCCCGGTGGACAAATCCTCGTGAAAGACTTCTACCTGGAGGACAACCGCCTGGAACCGGCTTTTGCCGCCCAGTTCAGCGTCAATATGTTGGCGATGACCGCTGGAGGAAAGTCGTACACCTTGACTGAAACCCTTGATTTGCTGAGAAATACCGGGTTTGGAGGCCTTTCCACCATTGCGGTGGCCAAGGGCAGCCAGGTGGTGTGCGGATATCGGGAATCTTGACCCCGGCGACTTTGTTGAACCCCGATGGCCCCGGGACCTTCTCCTGAACTGGACAGCCTCGGGGCCAATCCCTATCATGTGGCCAAAATCCACAGGAATCATCGAAAGGCACTGAATGTCCTCCCGATCGGCGTTTTATCCCCTGGCAGTTTTGCTGTTGGGTCTGTTCCTCTCTGTTCCCGCCTTGGCGCAGGTGACGACCGTAGTCGACAC
>JADGEP010000578.1 GCA_016744275.1 Candidatus Krumholzibacteriia bacterium
ACACGGTCGAGTTTGCCATTCCATTTGCAAGCATGCGCTTCCCCGCCGGCGATGCCCAGGCCTGGAAGGTCGATTTTTGGCGCACCCACCCGCGCGAAAGCTTCCACCAGTATTCGTGGGCGGCCCACGACCGCAACGACCAGTGCTTTCCCTGCCAGTGGGGCACCGTGACGGGCATTGAAGGCGTGGCGCCGGGGCGCGGTTTGGAATTTCTGCCCTCATTTATCGGCTACCAGACGGGAGTAATATCCGACACGACCGACCCAGATGCGGAATTCGACAACAACGACGCCAAGGGCGAGCTGACTCTCGGTGCGAAATACTCGGTATCATCGGATGTGACCCTTGAAGCTTCGCTCAACCCTGATTTCAGTCAGATCGAGGCCGATGCTGGCCAGATTGACGTCAACAGCACCATCGTGCAACGGTATCCGGAAAGGCGCCCTTTCTTTCAGGAAGGCAGCGATTTGTTCCGCACCATGTTCAATTCCTTCTATACCCGGATGGTGAACGACCCGGGCATCGCGGCCAAGGGCACCGCGCGCTGGGAAAAAACCAGCTTGGCCTACATGTACGCCCGCGACGACAACTCGCCGTATATCATCCCCACCGAGGAACGCAGCTACAGCGCGGCGCCCGGTCGCTCCCAAGTGCATGTGTTGCGTGGGCTGCAAAGCCTGGGCAACAGCTCCCAGGTTGGCGGCATGTTGACCGAACGTCAGTACAGCGTCGGGGGGCGGGGCACCATCGCTTCGTTGGATACCAACCTGCGCCTGAACAGCAACCTCAGCTTCCTGGGCCAGTATGTGTATAGCTACACCGAAGAGCCGGAAAACTTCGAGATCAATCCGGGCGAGACTTTTGCCAATGGTGAGCACACCGTTGATCTGGATGGCGAGACTTATTCCGGCCAGGCTTTCATCACCGAATTGAGGCATTCGTCAGACCATTGGAATTACACACTGGACTACAACCAGGTGGATCAAAAGTACCGCACGCAAACCGGTTATGACCCCTGGAATGACCAGCGCAACAGCTTTATTTTTACCAACTACAATTTCAATCGCGACGAGGGAGTGATCGAGCGCATCACGCCCAGCATCTTCACCAACGCGCGTTGGAACATGGCCAACGAGCGCAAGTGGTTGCACGTCAATGCATCGGTCAATACTCAGCTGCGTTGGGCCCAAACCGGGATCGGTTTTGGGGCGCGCTGGGGCGAAGAAGTGTGGAGTGGGGTCGTGTTTGAAGACCTGTGGTCGGTGAACCTGAATCTGGATAGCCGCCCGTCGGGGTGGTTGGGCTATTTTTTGGCCGTCAACCACCGCACCAATCCGGCGTTGTTCACCCTCGACGAGGGCTTGGAATGGTCGTTCTCGGGGGCGCTTGATCTCAAGCCATTCGACAGCCTGATCATCGAACCAACCTTTGACTATGTCACGAGTGAAAACTCCGAAACTGGGGAGTTGCTCTTTGAGCAGGCAATTATCCGGGCGCGGATCCGATGGCAGTTGAACCGCCGGCTATCATTGCGCCTGGTCGTTCAGCACAACTCTTCGCGCAGTCCGCTGTACGAAGAGTTGGCCTTGGACGGCAGTTTTCCCAACTACCACATGTCATTCGGTTCAAAGTGGGAAGTCGATCCGTTGGTCACCTATCGGATCAATTCTTTCTCTGTGTTTTTTCTGGGATCGACCCACGATTTTCACGATTTCAACGCGGCCTTCGCCGAACGCGGATCGTTGCACACTTTGACGGGCCGGCAGTATTTCATGAAGCTGCAGTACCTGTTCCAGGTGTGATCGGTGATCAGATG